>NZUJ01000081.1 GCA_002701295.1 Ponticaulis sp.
ACTTCCTGAATTTTATAACGGCGTTGAGCGGATGAGGTCGGCTTCGGGTGGCCGTCTTCATCGTCATCATCAACATCGGCGACGTCATCGTCATCACCGTGTGAGGCCGAAGGCATTGTTTCAGCGATAAGTGCTTCGCGATCAGCTTGCGGGAGCTGATAATAATCCGGGTGGATTTCATTAAAGGCCAGAAAGCCGTGACGATTTCCGCCAAAGTCCACGAATGCCGCCTGGAGGGACGGTTCAACGCGGGTAATTTTTGCGAGGTATATATTGCCTCTTAATTGCTTCTTCTTGGCGCTTTCAAAATCAAAGTCTTCGACTTGTCCTTTGTTGACCACGGCGACCCGGACTTCCTCCGGATGGACCGCGTCGATCAACATCATTTTTGTCATAAAGGGTGTTCCTGCTGCACACACCGGCCAGCCGCGCGTCAGATCGCGATCGCTTGCTTAACCAGTGGCGGTGATATTTGTAAGAGGGCGTCTGGTACTGAGACCGTGGCGTCTTCCGAATAGTGGATGGATGTGCCATCAGTTGTGTATTCCCAAACATTCAATCTAGGCAGCGGCGTTCCGGTGCGATCACCATCTCGGCCGTTGTGTTCCTTGAGAACGCGTCGTCATTCGACGCGACTCTTATACACTGCATAAAACCGGAAGAAAAATAAAGCGAAAATCACTCCCGATGATTCTGCAGAATTTGTTAATCAGTGTAAATATTACGTTAACCAAAGCTGAGCTACAGTTTTCGTCCGGACAGAATGGTGGCTTTTGTCATGAATCGACTCCTCACATTGATTTCACTGGTCGCGTTGATTGCCTTTGGTGCGCTCGCTGGATTTCTGCGTGCTGACGCGGCTCAAACATCGATTGAAGTGCGGAATATCCTTGTCGGTTATGACGGTTTACGCACCCGCGTCGTCATAGAGGCCAATCGCGACACAGATTTTAGTCAGTTTGCGCTGACATCTGGTGGGCTACGCTACGTGCTGGATTTTGAGAGACTGAGCTGGGCCTTGCCCGCTGAAGTGTCGCAGAAAGGCGAGGGCGATGGCGCTGGCGGTATTCAGCGGTTTCGCTTTGCACACAACTCACCGACAACATCTCGTCTGGTTTTTGATCTCGATGAGCCGATGTTGCTCGTCAGTTCGTTTACGATTCCACCGTCTGACCCAAAGACTCCGGTGAAGATTGTATTAGATTTTGAACCGACTGATCTGGAAACCTTCAAAGCCGTTCGTCAGAAATCAGTTGAACCGGTTGCTGCCGAAGAACTGGACAACACTTCTGTGAGGCTTCCGGCGTCTATAGAGACGACCGTCAGAACGTTTGAGAAAAGAGAAAAATATATCGTCGTGCTGGATGCCGGGCATGGGGGCAAAGACCCCGGAACGCTCGGCTCACGTGGTACACAGGAAAAAGACGTCGTTCTTCGGGGTGTGTTGCTGTTGAAGGACATGCTTGAGGCAACAGGCCGTTACGACGTGGTGCTGACACGCGATACAGATATTCTGGTTGATCATGAGCGCCGTATCGAGATTGCACGTGATGCCGGCGCCGATATCTTCATTTCATTTCACGCAGATGCCGCCGGGTCGCGCGATGTGTCGGGTGCGTCCGTCTATACGCTGTCTTCAGCGGGTGAAAAACGTGTCGACGCCATGATCAGTCAAAAAGGTTGGACAATCCCGCTGGAGATCGAGCCGGCAGGAGATGCGGCGCGAGATATTCTTCAGGACTTTGTGACGCGGGAAACCCTCACCAAATCAGGTTTGTTTGCTGAAATTCTGATCCCGGAGCTTGAAGAGGTTGGTCCGATCCTTCGAAATTCTCACAGGGAAGCGAACTTTTTTGTGCTGTTGGCGCCTGATGTACCTGCTGTTCTTCTGGAGATCGGGTTTCTGACAAATCTGAATGATGAACAGAGACTTGTGTCAGAAACGGGTCTGAAGCGCACGATGACGGCTGTCGCAGATGCAATTGATCTGTATTTTGAGCGCGAAGGATAAGCACTGTTGAGCTATGGGCCCAGCGCGGGTTAAGCGAAACAACAGTCTGACTGTTGTTGTAATGTGCAATCTGTTAACTGAAAGCCTAGTCTGTGGCACTTACTGGCCATAGAATGGCCCGACTTCCCGGTGATTCCGTGACGACCTCTAACAGGAATAATTAGAGAGCTTATGACCTCTTCTTCAAATTCAGCGCTGAGCAAGATCGGTGGCGTGTTTGCCTCCATTGGTCGATTTTTTCTGAGACCCATCTTCCGTATTCTTGTCGTCGCAACGGCAGTAACCGGCTTTGTTGCCACTGTGGCTGTCTGGTTCTGGGTTCAGGCGCTATCTCGCGATCTGCCGTCAGTGAATACACTCGCTCAGTATCAGCCTGCAGTGACATCTCGAGTTCATGCAGGCGACGGGCGCCTCATCGCTGAGTTCGCGAGTGAACACAGGATTTTCGTGCCTTATGAGGCAATGCCCGAAAATGTGATCCAGGCCTTTCTGTCAGCTGAGGATAAAAGCTTCTTCAGCCATGGCGGCGTCGATTATTTCGGGATGCTGCGGGCAAATATCCGGAACCTGAAGAACATCGCGTCAGGCGCTGACGTCAATCTGCAGGGTGGTTCGACCATCACTCAGCAGGTGATGAAGAACATGGTTCTGGAAGACAATTCTCAGGTCATCGAGCGGAAGCTTCGGGAGATGGTGCTGGCGCGTCGCGGCGAGAAGGCCTTCTCCAAGGAAGACATTCTGGAACTCTATCTGAATGAGATTTACCTGGGCGGCAGTTCCTATGGCGTTGCCTCCGCGGCGCTAAACTATTTCAATAAATCCCTGCCAGAACTTTCCATCGAAGAGGCTGCGGTACTCGCGGCCATGGCTCAGCGCCCCGGCGATGTTAATCCGTTCCGGAAACCAGAACGCTCCAAAGAGCGTCGGGACTGGGTGATCGGCCGCATGGCCATCAATGGCTATATCACGCGCAAAGAAGCTGAAGAGGCTCAGGCGCGACCACTGGTGACCAGAGAGCGCCTGAAGGGACAGGAATACGCTGCAGCGACTTATTTCGTCGAAGAGCTTCGTCGTGATCTGGTCGAACGGGTCGGTGACGAAGAACTGAAAGCCGACGGGTTATCGATCCGGTCAACGCTCGACACAGAGCTGCAGCTGGCTGCACAGGATGCGCTCAGAAACGGGCTTGAGGATTATGATCGCCGACATGGCTATCGCGGTCCGATTACGGAGATTGAACTCGGTGACACACAACTTGAGACCCTGAACCAGGTTGTGCTTCCGGGCGGATATGGAACGCGCGAAGCTGCGCTGGTCCTGACTGCCGACACGTCATCTGTGAAGTTGCTTTTGCAGGATGGGTTTGAGATCGATCTTGTTGCGGAAGATGTTCAGTGGTCACGAACTTTTCGAACTGAATCGGGTGGACGGGGCCTCACGCCAGGCGATGTCGTTATGGTGGGCGTTGAGCGTGAAGAGGTTGTGACCGAAGGCGAGGACACGGCTAATCCGGCTGGTGACCCGGTCATTTCCGAAAGCACGAATACTGAAGGCGAGGGCGTCGACAGTTCGAATTCTGAGTTCTCTGCCGAAAAAGCTATTTCGAAACCGGTCGGCGAGGCGCGCCTTGGCCAGATTCCAAATGTTGAAGGTGCACTTCTGGCGCTTGATCCGCACACTGGACGTATTCTGGCTATGGCGGGTGGATATTCCTTCTGGAAGAGCCAGTTCAACCGTACTGTACAGGCGAAACGTCAGCCGGGGTCGTCATTCAAACCATTTGTTTATGCGTCGGCTCTGGAGCTGGGAAATCCGCGAACCGGACGCGCGGCCTTTACACCAGCGTCTCGTATTCTCGATGCGCCTCTGGTGGACTGTGATTATACGCGTGTCACCGATATCTGCTGGTCGCCAACCAACTATACGAGCGGGCGCTTCTACGGCATGTCAACGATGCGGCTTGGTCTGGAATTGTCACGGAACCTGATGACCGTCAGGCTGGCGCAGGATATCGGGATGGAGCATGTGACCAATTTCGCTGAGCGAATTGGGCTTTATGAGAACCTCGATCCTTACTTGCCTATGTCTTTGGGGGCCGGCGAAGTGACCGTATGGGATATGGCAAAATCCTATGCAGCCTTCGTGAATGGCGGCAAGCAAGTGACGCCAACGCTGTTTGACCGCGTGCAGGACCGTAACGGCAATACTTTGTTCCGTATGGACGAACGTGAGTGCCCGGGATGTTCTGAAGAGTTTACAGGACAAGAGCCACCCGTTCTGGCTGATGAGCGCAAACAGATCATTGATCCGATTACTGCCTTTCAGGTGACTTACATGCTGCAGGGCGTTGTCGAGCGCGGTACTGCAGCCGGTATTCGTCGTGGTTGCCCTGGCGGCGGACCGCAGGGCGCTATCGGCGTCGAAGGCGTCCCGGAGCTGTGTCAGCACACGCTGGGCGGCAAGACAGGGACGACAAACGACTATAAAGACGCCTGGTTTATGGGATTCTCACCCGATCTGGTGGTCGGAATATACGTCGGCTACGACGAACCAGAGAGCATGGGCAGCGGCGAATCTGGTGGCCGTGTTGCTTCACCAATTTTCGGCGAGTTTATGGAAACAGCGTTGAAGCGGTATGATCCAATCCCCTTCCGGTCTCCAAGTGGCATTCGGTTCGTGAATATCGACAAGCGTACGGGGCAAATACCTGGTGTCGGCACGGGCGAAATTATTCAGGAAGCGTTCCGGAGAGGATCTGAGCCGGGTCTCATGGAGTTCAACGATCCGTCTGACAGTATTTTCGGTAATGTCGATCCGAGCAGCACACCTGAATCATCAGAGCAGGGGCCGGTCAATATCCCCGGGCAGGCGGTTCCACAGTCAACTTCACGTGCACCAGATGATTTCGATGGTGAAGTTTACTAGGCTGTGTGTTGCCTCTACATAACCGTTTCGAATTTGATTTCAGAACATAGCAATCGGAGTAACCAGGCATGACGCCTGAAATGATTTCTTTAAGCCAACGCATCGAGCAGTCAGTGGAACTGCTGAGGAGGCGTCTTTGACTGGGATCGTTCCCAGAAAAGATTTGACGAATTAACTGCCATGTCTGAGCGCCCCGATTTCTGGGATGATGCTCAGGAAGCGCAAAAGCTTATGCGAGAGCGGACAAAGCTTGGCAATCAGATGGATGCCATCAAGTCGCTCGAGCAGGACCTGTCAGACGCATCAGAGCTCTACGAGCTGGCGCAGGAAGAGGGTGACGAGGCAGCCATACAGGAAGTCCTCGACATGCTCAATTCAGCAGTCGAGCGCGCGGAACGAGCAGAACTTGAAGCGCTCCTGTCTGGCGAAGCTGACGGCAATGACTGCTATGTCGAGATTCACGCTGGCGCAGGTGGCACGGAAAGCCAGGACTGGGCAGGAATGCTCCGTCGAATGTATGTCCGTTGGGCAAATGCGCATGACATGAAACTCGACGAGGTCGAAGAACATGCCGGTGATGAGGCAGGCATCAAGTCCGCGACGCTGCAGATCAAAGGCGAGAATGCCTATGGTTGGCTGAAGAGCGAGTCTGGCGTTCATCGGCTCGTGCGAATTTCACCCTTTGATTCAAATGCGCGTCGCCACACAAGTTTTGCGAGCGTCTGGGTCTATCCAGTCATTGATGAAAGCATTGAAGTCGAGATCGAAGAAAAAGACGTACGCACGGATACTTACCGCTCTTCGGGTGCGGGTGGTCAGCACGTCAACAAGACGGATTCTGCGGTTCGTTTAACCCACGAGCCAACGGGTATCGTGGTGGCGTGTCAGAATGGCCGATCCCAGCACCAGAACCGCGCAACAGCATGGGAAATGCTGCGGGCGAGGATATACGAACTTGAGCTTCAGAAGAAACGTGAAGCGGCTGACGCACTGGAAAGTACCAAGTCCGAAATCGGATGGGGACACCAGATCCGTTCCTACGTTCTGCAGCCCTATCAGATGGTGAAAGATCTTCGGACGAACGTGGAGACGTCAGATACGTCTGGCGTGCTTGATGGTGATCTCGATCAATTCCTCGCCGCATCTTTGTCTCACAGTCTGACGTCTGCTTCGGATGCTGCTGCCGCAGAGGACTAGTCCGATCGGTTCACCCAGCATGACATAAAAAAAGCCGCCCAATGGGCGGCTTTTTGTATTCTGGAAGCTGAAAGCCTAGCTGCCGGTCTGCATAGCTGAAACGGGCTTTGGAGCTGTTTTGAGCGGATCGTCAGAGTGCTTGACCTGACCTTCGAACACAGCATTTGCCTCGATGGAAAGAGAGGAATGCGTGATGTCGCCTTCGACCTTCGCGGAGCTTGCAAGCTGAACTTTACGCGCACGGATGTGGCCTTTGACCTTACCACGAACGACAATGGTTTCCGCGACGATCTCACCGCTGATTTCGCCGGTATCGCCAACTGTCAGCGCCGTTGCCTTCACGTCGCCTTCAATAGACCCGTCAATCTGAATTTCGCCTTCAGAGACCATAGAGCCTTTGACTTTCATGTCGCCGCTGATGAGCGAAGGAGCAGAACGCGCAGCAGGCTTAGTCGCCGCCTGACGAAGAGGCTCGCCGGCTGTTGGTTTTGTGGTGGATGGAGCGACTGGATTAGAGCCCTCCGGCTTACCCTTTGTAAACATGCTGACCTGCCCTTAAAAAATTCACTGGGTTGTAAGTTTTGCCTCGGAACCAGACTTCATAATGGAGGTGTGGACCAGTGCTTCGACCGGTTGTCCCCATTGAGCCGACTGCTTTTCCAAGTTGGACTTCATCGCCCACTTTCACGTTTACAGAGTAAAGGTGACCATAACGTGTCTTAAATCCGTAACCGTGATCGATTTCGACAAGATTACCATAACCGCTACGGCTGCCAGCCCATGTGACCACGCCTGGACCTGCGGCAACGATTGGCGCTTTGCGGTAAGCAGCCATATCCATGCCGGCATGGAATGCAGGGCGACGGTTAAACGGGTCGGTACGCAGTCCATAGCCAGATGTTTCGCGGCTCGGAACACCTACCGGCATGCCCAGTGGCAGGCGATCAATGAGTTTTTGATAAAAGTCTGCTTCTTCGAGGCGCGCGGCAACTTTCGTCACACGTTCATTGAAGACAAGATCGTCTTCAGACATGCCATCGGTCGCAGACATGGACGAAATCTCGACGAGCGGTCCACCGAGTTCGCGCTGTTCCTCAAAGCGCCCAATACCAACGCCAGTAAGCTGCAGGACGCCGCGCGCTTGTTCAGAGCGCTCTACAGCAAGTTCTTCTGCATCATCTAGAAACATATCCGTTTCGAGACGAAGCTGTTCGATGTTGTCTCGGAAACCAGCGGTTTCCATAGATGCTGTAACGATGTTGGCTCGGACACCGTCGGTTTCCATGGACGCTGTAATAACGGGGGAGGTGCGGGATTGACGCGGAGCGCCTTCTTCGATGCTGGCTTCCATGAGGAAGGACGAGTTATTCCCGCGAATGCTGGCGGCATCGATAGAGCCGGGGGATTTTAGCCCTGTAAGAATAAGCTTGAGTGAGTCGAGGCGCTGACCCATCTGAATGGTCGCGCTCTGGAAGGCTTCTGTACGTTCTTCTAGAAGAGATTGGGCGGTTGCGGCACGGGCGTTCGCTTCGCTGACCCATCGTTCGGTCTTGGCTTCGCTTCGGTCGAGAGCGTCATTCCTGGCAGAGAGTTTTGGACCCTGCGCGAGAACACTCACCGTTGCGAAAACACACCAACCAGCTGCCAATGCAACTCCGCCTGCAGCCAGCATCTGATGCTTCGGAGTGATTGAAATATATCTGACTGTTCCGCCACTGCGATGATAAATCTGCCGCTCTGGAAAAGTCCGTTCAAGCCAGGATTTCGCTTTACCCTGCATATCCTTCATGTAACGCCGCCCGATACTATTTCAAACAAGAGCCCCCCGACGCCTTGCCCAAGATTTGTCTTGACCCTAGACGAAAAAATTCCGGTCGCGAAGCCCAAAATGCCTATTTTCTCGGTCATTTCTAGAATCAATCGGTAAATTCGGCCTTAAGAGATCAGGCCTGATTGTTAACGGATGACCTTAAAGTTGAAATAACATCTTCAGCATGACCTGCCACCCGGACTTTTCGCCACACTTTGTGAAGTTTGCCATCTGGCGCGAATAAAAAGGTCGATCGTTCGATTCCCATATAGGTCCGACCGTAATTCTTCTTTTCCACCCAGACGCCGAAGGCTTCACAAAGTTTACCTTCTTCGTCCGAAATCAGATCAATTGTTAATTCCTGCTTCGAGATGAAGTTCGCATGTCGGCGAGGACTATCTTTGGAGACGCCCGCAATTTTCGCACCGAGTGCGTCAATTTCAGCCTTGAAAGAACTGAATTCCACTGCTTCCTTTGTGCAGCCGGGTGTGCTGTCTTTCGGATAGAAATAGATGACTGACCAATGCCCTCTGAAATCCTTGTCAGAAAGCCTCTGATCTTCAACGGTCGGAAGGTCGAATTCCGGAAGCAAATCGCCTGTCTGCATGTTTTCCTTCTCTATGGTTGCGAAACAACCGACTATAGTGTCCCTGAGCGTCGGAATGTTTCCTGATTTCCGTTTTACTCAGATAGTGTGAGTTTCGAGTTTGCGTCAAACAACCGGCATTATCATTCTGGAAGGACTGACAGGTCTGGTTCTGTTGATCGGGCTTGGTCTGGCGCTTGTTGCCTGGCGGCTGACCTCCGGACCGACCGATCTGGCTTTTGTAAAAGGTGAAATCGAAAATGCGCTGACCGAAGCACGCGGCGGTGACAGGGTGACCATTGATGATGTGAGCCTGCGCTGGGAGAATACTCAGAACGAATTCCAGGTGTTCGCAGAAGGGCTGGAGTTTTATTCGGAAGATGAAGAGCTGGTCGCCAGATCGCAAAGCGCGTTGATTGACGTGCGTGCATTGGGGCTATTGTCTGGAAAGGTTCAGCTTCGCCAGATTGAGATTGATACCGGCGAATTGATGATCCGGAGAGACAGCGAGGGCGCCATCTGGTTGGCGGGTGAGCGCATTCCGCCCGCAAGGCCGCTCCAATTTCACGAAGCCTCATCCATCATTCAGTATCTCGAGCAGAGCATTCTGAATGTCGTAGATAATATTTCGGAGTCCGCTGCGGTCAGTGATTTGAGAGCCATCACGCTCTCCAATTTTACCGTGCACCTGATCGATGACCAATTCGATATCGATTGGACACTTGAGCAAGCGAATCTCAGACTGGAACGAACTGGTGAGCACCTTGATATTGCCGCCGATGGCGCCGCCTACGGTGCAGGTTCGCCTGATGCGGTCTATTTTGAACTCGCCTTCGAGCCTGCAAAACGAGAATTCGACGCCTTCCTGAGACTTGATCAGGCTAAAGTGTTCGAATTGCCCGTATTGACCTCGCTGGATCTGCCGATTGATGGCGACCTGACAGCTGACCTCGCTTTTGCCTTCGGCGTGAAGCAGACGGGCGTTGAAGGTCTTTCGCTGGACAGTGTGACGCAAGGCGGAATGGTCAGTGTTGCCGGTTACGATATGCCGATTGGTCGAAATGATCTTGGGATTATTTACGATGTCGAAGCGAATAAGCTCGTCATTGATGCCCGTGACTTCGAAGTCGGCCCTGCCAGAGGTGACTGGTTCTTTGAGCTTGATGATGTCGTTGGGCTGATCGAAGCGATCGACAGCACGCCATTTGATCTGTCCTGGCGTTCAGATCGACTGGAACTTGATTTGACGCCAATGTTTCCAAACACCTGGCGAATTCAGGACATTAATCTGGCGGGCGCATTGAATTTCGCTGAGCAGAGGCTCGATTTTTCTAATTTGTCTCTGGCGGTTGATGGGACAACCGTTTCGTCAAGCGGCCGGCTCTATCGTGCGAGGTCACAAGACCATCCAGAAGATCTGCCTTTCGGCGTGATGCTGACGGCGGAGGCTTCGGGGGCTGTGCCGCCTCAGACTGTTCTCGATTTCTGGCCGGTGGAATTAGGCACAGGCGCCCGGGACTGGCTTGTAGAAAACCTGCTTGATGGACGCGCAACAGAAGGTCAGATCAAACTGGATATCGCGCCAGACAGTCTCAGAAACGGCTATCTGGACGATGAGGACCTTCAGCTCGATTTCTCCTTTGAAGAAGGTGTGGTGACGTTTCTTGAAGACCTGCCGGCCGTGATGAACGGATATGGCACGGGTCAGCTGAAGGGGAACTCCTTCAGCCTCGATCTCGCGTCAGCGAACTTCAGTGACTGGGAGCTCGAGCGGGGAACTGTCTCCATCCCGTACTTCATGCCGAAGGGCGAGGACATGTTGATTGAAGCGGAAGGCACTGGCGAGGTAATCGACATTTTGCGAACGCTAAGCAATTCGCGTCTGCAGCTTGAAGCCGAATATAGCATGCCGATTGAAGATATTTCCGGTACCGGGCGTGCAAAATTTTCGCTTCAGCGGCCCGCACTTTCTGACGTTCCTTATGAAGAAACGATATTCAATGTCAGCGGTACAGTACGCGAGGGGCGTTATGACAACCTGATCAATGATATGGATCTGAGTGCACGCCGCGCAGACATCACAATCGACAACGAGGTTGTTCGCGTAGTGGGCCGTGGCAGGCTTGATGAAGCGGCAATTACCTTCGACTGGTCGGATAATTTCCGGTCTGAAGCGCCAGACAGTACGCAGCTGGAAGCGTCAGGCATTGTCAGTCCCGATATGCTGAATGATTTCGGGATCGCGGTGCGAGCCTATATGACAGGTGATGCCACCGCCATTGTGAAGGCTGAAGGCGTTGATGGTGTCGATTTTTCTGACATTGATGTCGGGCTCGATCTTGAGAATACACGGATTGAAGTTCCGGAAATTGACTGGATCAAACCTGTCGGAAGCCCGGCGACGGCGAACATCAAGTTTGAAAATCTGAAAGAAACGAACGAGACCGACGTCGAATTCAATGCTGATGGCGTCGCGTTTCGAGGAAATGTGATGCTGACCGAGCAGGGGCGGCTTGATCGTCTTGATGTGAACCGGTTGTTCGTTCGGGATCAGGTGGAAATGACCGGTGAGTTGCGCCGGACTGATCCGGTCAGTCTCGAACTTGATGTGACAGGTCCGTATCTGAACCTGGAAGGTGCTTTGCAAGGCCTGTTGGGCGGCGGCAATGATGGCGCTTTACCTCTGTTCGGCAATATCGATATCTCGGCAGACTTCGATCAGATCCGATTGCGAGATGGCGTAGATATTTCCGCCGCAAGCCTGGATGCAATCTTTGCGGGCCCGGTTTTGAACTTCCTTGACCTGGCCGGAGCGTTAAACGATGTGGATCCGTTCGCTCTCGAAATCAGAAGCAATGACGATGACAGTCGATCGCTCAACGCATCTGTTTCGAATGCGGGCGGCCTTCTGACTGCTATGTTTGGGGGAGACATCGTCAAAGGTGGTGAGCTCAGTGTGACTGGCACGCTGCGCGACGGGGAGTCTCGAACCGATCTCAATATCAACATCAGGAATACGCGGCTCGCAAATGCGCCTCTTTTGACGCAAATTCTGTCTCTCGCCTCTCTGAGAGGGCTGGCAGACGTTATGGCAGGGGATGGTATTCTGTTTTCATCAGTGAATGTGCCGCTGATGATCGACAATTCGGGGTATTATATTCCGGGCGCCAAGGCGTCAGGACCTGCGCTTGGCTTTACAGCCAAAGGTTCCATTCTGGATGGCGGCAAGGATTTGACGCTTGATGGCGTGTTGGTCCCGTCATTCGGGACAAATTCCGCCTTGGGCGGCATTCCGATTATCGGGGACTTATTCGTTTCGCGAGACGGTGAGGGCGTGTTTGCGATCACCTATTCGGTTCGCGGGTCCATTGAAGAAGCCAGAATTGCAGTGAACCCGTTGTCGGGTATTTTGCCGGGCATGCTTCGCCGAATATTTGAAAATCCAGATGGTGAAGCCCTGACGGCTGTGCCGCCAGAGCCTCAATAAGTCATTAGTCTGTCAGTTGAAGGCGTGCGTGACGTTTCTTGCCGATGGACAATGTGACCACACCTTCTTCGTCGAAATCACTCAGTGAGATAACTGCGTTCTCGTCAGTGACGACAGCGCCGTTCACCTTGGCGGCGTTCTGTTTGATGCTACGACGAGCCTCACCATTGGATTTGGTCAGGCCGGCGAGAGAAAAGCCCGCGGCAGCCAGATAACCTGCTTCAATCTCTGATTTGGTGATGTCGAAGGTCGGCAAGGCTTCGCCGGTTGAGCCTTGTTGAAAGACAGCGGCGGCTGATGCCTTGGCTTCCAGAGCAGCGTGCTCGCCATGCAGCATGGTTGTCGCTGCATCAGCCAGTGCAATTTTCGCGTCGTTGATCTCAGCGCCTTCGAGACCTTCAAGACGTGAGATTTCGTCGAGCGGAATATCGGTGAACAGGCGCAGGAAACGCCCAACATCGGCATCTTCCGTATTGCGCCAGAACTGCCAGTATTCGTACGGTGTCCGTTGTTCTGCATTGAGCCAGATGGCACCATCAGCTGTTTTGCCCATCTTGCCGCCAGATGCCGTGGTAATCAGTGGGGATGTGATGCCGAAACCGGTTTTGCCGTCGGATTTGTGGATCAGATCGGCGCCAGCAACAATGTTGCCCCACTGGTCCGATCCGCCGAGCTGGATCATGCAGTTATATCGACGAGATAGTTCGAGGAAATCGTACGCCTGAAGGAGCGTGTAGTTGAATTCCAGAAACGTGTAGGGCTGTTCATTCCGAAGTCGCCGGGCGACGGTATCTTGTTTCACCATTGTGTTGATGGTGAAGAGCTTGCCGACGTCGCGCAGAAATTCGATGTAGCCCAGCTTGTCGAGCCAATCGGCATTGTTGACCATAATGGCGTCGGTGGGACCGTCGCCGAATGTTAGAAAAGGCGTGAAGGCTTTTTTGATGCCTTCGATATTGTTCGCGATTGCCTCTTCAGTGAGGATTGGGCGAGATTTTTCTTTGTCGGTCGGGTCACCGATTTTAGTTGTTCCGCCACCCATAAGAACAACGGGCTTTCCGCCCGCCTGTTGCAGGCGACGCAGCAGCATAATCTGAACGAGCGATCCGACATGAAGGCTTTCGGCCGTCGCATCGAATCCGATATAGGCCATAGGCACACCGGTGCTGCAGTAGGCATCGAGCTCAGCTTCGTGAGTCGTTTGCTTGATGTAGCCTCGGTCCTGCAGAGTACGCAGGAAATCGGATTTGAAAGTGCTCATTTTAGTCTCCAACAAGCGTCGCGCTCTAGCATGAAGGACATGAGGATTGAACACTCAATTGACTGAAAATGCGCCGATCTGGGTGATTGGCTTCATGAGCGGTACATCTGTCGACGCTGTCGATGCGGCGATCATTCGGACGGATGGTGAGCGCATTTATGAATTTGGCCCGGTCGCAGAGCGCAAATAC
>NZUJ01000082.1 GCA_002701295.1 Ponticaulis sp.
ACAATCGACTGCGATGTCATTCAGGCCGATGGCGGAACCCGCACCGCATCGATCACTGGCGGCTATGTCGCGCTTGCGTTGGCGTGCAAATATCTCGTGAAAGAAGGCGTGATCCCGGCATTTCCCCTGACAGCGCAGGCTGGAGCTATTTCTTCTGGCATCTATAAAGACGTGCCTGTACTGGACCTTGATTATCCAGAAGATTCCGAAGGCGAGGTTGACGCGAATTTCGTTATGACTTCGGATGGGAACATCATTGAAATTCAGGGCACAGGCGAAGAGCGCAGCTTTACGCCGGATGAGTTCGCAAAACTTATGGCGCTTGCCACCAAAGGGTGTTCTGAATTGTTTGAGGCCCAGCGAGCCGCAATTGGAGACTGAACTTGGTCGTCGAGAAACTTCTGAAAGCGCGTGAACACCTTCAGAATCTGGAGTTTGAGCCCGCATTCCTACTAGGTCAGGAAATCATTGCAGCTGAACCTGACAATGGCGACGCGCTGGCCCTCCTGGCGCGTCTGTCCATGGAAAGCGGAACCTACCTCAAAGCGCTTCAATATCTGGAACAGGCGAGAGCGGCTGGCCATGCCTCCGTGGAAGCCGACGCCGTCGAGGCGCGATGTCTGTTCATGCAAGCCAACCGTGAACGTGCGGTTGCGCTGGCGAAACAGGTTGCCGAAACCGGTTCTGATGACGGTGCCGTTCTCAACATGGCTGCCACTGTCCTCAGTGGCACAGGTAATCACGCGCAGGCAGTCGGCCTTTATGAAAAAGCGACCCAGCTCGACGATACCAAGTATGGCTATTTCTACAATCTGGGTGCCGCGCTTCAGATCATGGGGCGCTTTGATGATGCGCGTGCCGCATTTGATCGCTGTCTGAAGCTGAAACCGGGTTATGCGAATGCTTTGATTGGGCGAACGCTGATCACAAAGCAGACCCAGAAGGACAATGATCTCGAGTCTTTGGTTACTGCCTGGAACAATCGTGACCCGAAGGACGTCGATACCGGGCTGCAAATCGCCCACGCAATTGCGAAACTCTATGAAGACCTTGGCCAGTATGACCGGGTCGTGCCCTCTCTGGCGCTAGGCAAAAGCATCAAGATTGCGACCATTCCCAATCGGAATGATGAGGATATGGCCTGCTTCGATGCGGCTGAGGAGACGGCACGTGAGCTGAATATTGCATCTGGCACGCCGGCGGACGGACCCATCATCATCACCGGCATGCCGCGTTCGGGCACGACACTGACCGACCGGATTATTTCTTCACATTCGCAAGTCACATCCGCAGGCGAGCTTGGTGATTTCAGCATGCACCTTCGCAATGCAGCAGGCGGGCTTGGGCGCTTTGAAATCGACTCTCGCATTATTCGCGCCGCAAAGACTGTCGATCTTGGCGCTGTTGGCGAGGCATATCTCAACTCCGTTCGTGATATTCTGGAGATTGAGGGCCGCTTCACGGATAAAATGCCGCTGAATTTCATGCTGGTGCCTGCCATGCTGGCGGCACTGCCAACATCGCGTATCATCTTCATGCGACGCAGCCCGGCAGACACGCTGATCAGCAATTTCCGTCAGGTGTTCTCGTCTGAACACCCGAACTATACCTACACGCTGCAACTGAACGACACGGCAAATCATGTCATCCGGCTGCATCAGCTGATCAAGGTTTATGAGGAACACCTGCCAGCGGACAGGTTCCGTGTCGTCGATTATGAATCGATCGTCGATGATCAGGAATCCAGGACCCGTGAACTTCTGGACTTTTGCGGGCTGGAGTTTGAGCAAGCCTGTCTCGACTTTCATCAGAATGACGCGCCGATTGCGACGGCCAGTGCGACCCAGGCCCGGCAACCCATCTTCCGCAGTTCGCTTGATCGCTGGAAGCGCTATCGCCCTGGTGTCGACCCTGGCCTTCGCATTCTGAAAGAAGCAGGCCTGCTCGACGAGGCGCTTTAGTCGGTTTCAGGTTTTCCGCGCGTCCAGGTCACATCCTGTCCATAGAGCGGGACGGTAGAGAGACTCATCTTCGCCGACCCGTCGACAGGCTTTCGTGTGAACGAGACATACATCAGGCTATCTGTGCCCGCGTCATATATGCGGCGGACAGCAAGCTGTTTGAAAACAAGACTTTGCGATTGATCGAAAACCTCCTCGCCGGACTTGTCGAGGTCGATATTGCCGATGGTGATAGGCCCTGACTGTAGACAGGAAATCGAAGAATTTGACGGGTTTTCGAACCAGTTTCCCTTGCCGATCCGGTCCCAGACGCCGCGGTCAAAAAAGGCCAGGTGACAGACAATGCCTTCGACCTTTCTGTCAGTTAGCTGGCGGATTTTGATCTCATTACCGAGCCAGTCATTTTTAAATTCACCGACTTCGTCCTTGCCGCCACATGCAGCGAGCATGAGAGCGGTGAACATAAGAGTTAGAGCTGTGATTTTGCGCATGGACTGTGAACGCCATCAATCTGTAGAAGTTCCGGACATATGACTGAGCACTTTCGCCGTGTGTTTCAAGCCGACGCGCCGAAGTGTCCGACAAATGTGCGGGCGGTCGTCATCTGACCAGTTCAGTGCCGCCTGCAAGCGTCTGATCAGATCCGCCGCCGCGTGCCTATTCCGCGACAACAGCAAGACGACGAACTGATCGGTTGAGATGGGTTTGATGTCGAAATCCGAAAGCGCCTTGAGGGGAAAATCTTTCAGATTGTCAGTGACGATCATCGAAGCCCCAGTTGTGATCGCCAGCCCAAGTACATGTTCGTCATCCGGATCAGGAAGCCTGCGAGATGTTTTTAGAAGCTCACTGGTGTCGACGTCACTGACTGACGACGAAAAGAAACGACGAAGCAGCGACATCACCTCGCGCGTATAGGCGACCTGCTCATCTGCAGTAAAATCAGAATTGCGCAGCGTCTTCGGGATGGCCCCTTCAGTTTCCTGAAGTATCTCTTCGGACACGACAGGAGAGAAACAGCCTTCACTCACCAAAAGAGTTATGATGTGGCGACGCACGCTGCCCGCCAGAACACAGGCGTCGATAACAACACGTGGCGGTTCAGACATTGTCTCGCATGCGTTCATATATCGCACGATCCATGCTGATCAATTTCTCGGGAATTGTATCAGAGTCCGGCGTTTTGGTGGCTGAAAACGGTTCACGGCTCGCGTCATCCGGTGAGGAATCAGGCGATTCGCGTCTCGGTTTTTCGGTAGTTATTCCGCTGCTTCCTGTATGGAACCTTCGTCGTCGTCATAGACGAGGAGGTCTGCAGGTTGGCATTCCAGTTCCCGGCAAAGCGCTTCAAGTGTCGAAAAACGCACAGCTTTTGCCTTACCCGTCTTCAAAATAGACAAGTTGGCGAGGGTCACACCCACCCGATCGCTGAGCTCTGTCAGCGACATGCGGCGATCCAGAAGGACGCGGTCTAGTGTAACTCGAATCGACATACGCTTCTCAGATTGTCATCTTTTCTTCTTCGCGCAAGCGCGTGCCTTCAGCAAACACCTGACTAAGGACCATAAGGGTAATAACAGCAACCCAGGCGGCAAGGTTCACCGAAAAGTCTGCAGTTGTTTTCACATTGAATATCTGTGCTGCAAAACCAATGGCAAGGTTTGCGAGCTCCATTCCGGCAACAATCAGCGCCAGGCGGGTCAGGCGGCGCGCGTTTTCGGGCACGAACGGGTCGCCATCCATGAGTGTTTTCAGAATTTTCTTGAGTTGTCCGGCCATCAGGATGAACCCGATAAAGATCACGAACAAAATTGCAAATGCCACGAGATAGGTCTCGAGCGGCACGGATTTGTAGATTTCCAGACCGGAAACAAGAAATTCTCCGCCGGTCAGATCAATTGCGATAAATGCGGCCAGCAAAACAACACAGCCGATAAAGCCGATCCAACCCAAAACCGTAATAACGGTCATCAGCACATAAAGCGCTGCGGCGATCGATCCCTTACCTAATGCCTTGATCCCAGCCATATGTTTACTTCACTCCAAACTCAGCAAGAGGGTGGCTTGCAAGTGGCGCGCCACCCCTGCCTTGGCACTCATATTATACGCTCAGCGGTGAAACAGCTGTAGCGAATCCCGTCATGATTATCACGGGTATACCAAAATATACCAGATTGACTGCGAGTTCAGTGAACCGATTTTTGATATTATGCATAGTGACTCTCCTGTTCTTTACATTAGTTCAAGTCCCGAAGCGCTTTTGATGCTGTTTGAGGCAGGCACCGTCCCCGTTCCGTCTTGTGAGGAACAGATAGGAGCTTATCGAAAAACGACAAGAGTAAAATTATCGAAAAACGATATTTTTTTGATGAAAGGCAATAATAATGGTCCGCAAACTCGAGCATGGCAAGCTTGTCGCCGCGACTCACAACGCCGGAAAAGTCAAAGAATTGAAGGCTTTATTTGAGCCGCTTGGGTTTTCAGTTGTTTCTGCGATTGAACTGAATTTACCAGAGCCAGAAGAAACCGAACCGACTTTTGTCGGTAACGCAATCCTCAAAGCACGGGCTGCGGCCGAAGCAACAGGCGAGCCAGCGCTCTCAGATGATAGCGGACTGGCCGTTGAAGCGCTTGGCGGCGCACCGGGCATTTTTTCGGCGCGCTGGGCCGGTGAACCGAGAGACTTTTATGCCGCGATGGACAAGGTTCGTCTCGAATTGGAACTAACCGGCTCAACTGACTATTCCGCAAAGTTTGTCTGCGTACTGGCAATTTGCTGGCCGGACGGTCACGCAGAGGCCTTTGAGGGAGAGGTGAAAGGGCATCTCGAATTTCCGCCCCGCGGCGACAAAGGCTTTGGATATGACCCGATCTTCGTTGCAGAGGGCGAAACCATAACCTTCGGCGAAATGGAGCCTGAGCGTAAACACGCCATGAGCCATCGCGCAGATGCCTTCAAAAAGATGAAGACCTGGCTGGATCAGATCTCCTGATGTTTTTCAAAAAACGAAAATCCAAGGAAACGAACCAGGCAGCAGCCAGGCCTGAAGACATCGACTTCTTCGGCATTTATGTGCATTGGCCCTATTGTGCGAAAATCTGCCCTTATTGTGATTTCAACGTCTATGCCGCCAAGCAACGCGACAACACGGCGCTGGTCGATGCGATCATCCGCGACCTCGAAGCCCATCGCGCCGTAATTGGAAGGCGTGTCGTCACATCCGTCTATTTTGGCGGTGGCACGCCATCGCTTGCCAAACCCGAAGAGCTTTATGCCATTCTGGGCAAGATCACCGAGTTATGGACCGTCCATTCGGCAGTCGAGATCACAGTGGAGACAAATCCGGAGGACGTCTTTCCAGGAAAGCTCTCGATCTGGAGAGATATCGGCATTAATCGCCTCTCTCTCGGCGTGCAGTCTTTAAACAATAACGCACTCTCGTTTCTCGGCCGACAACACACACGCGATGACGCGCTTACGGCGATTTCTCAATCGCTTGAGTATTTTCCGAATACCAGTGCAGACCTGATCTATGCGCGGCCCGGTCAGTCAGAAGATGGCTGGCTGTCAGAACTGAACGAGCTTCTGTCGACAGGCATTCCGCACCTTTCGCTTTATGAACTGACCATCAAGGAAAAGACCGCGTTTGAAAAACAGGTCGAACGTGGCGGATTTATTCCTCTCGACGATGACGCGCAGGCTGACCTTTATCTGGCAACCTTGAAGGCCACAGGCGCAGCCGGCTTACCGGCTTATGAAGTCAGCAATCACGCAAAGAATGAAAGCTACTGGTCGCGTCACAATCTCACCTATTGGTTGGGTGGCGACTGGATCGGAGTTGGCCCCGGCGCAGAGGGACGGTTCTTCGGCAATGATAGCGATGAACGCATCATGACGCGAGCCATCCGCCGGCCAGCCGAATATATCGCAGCAACTGGCGATGTCGGATTTGGCTGGGATACTGAAACCGGGCCGCTTACGCCGGTTCAGGATGCGGATGAGCGCCTGATCATGGGATTAAGGTCTGTGAGAGGTGTTTCTAGGACTACGCTTGAAAACCTTTACGGGAAGCAGTTTGATCCGGCGCAGATCGATGGCTTTGTGTCTTCAGGCCATCTGGAAATCGAAAGTGACCGGCTGAAACTGACCCATGATGGCTGGTTGCTGGCCGATTTCATCGCCAGCAAGCTCTCACCGGTTTTCGATTAGAGGGTCAGCTGCCGCCGAGTACGAAAGATTCCGGAGCGTCTTCGATAAGTTCCGGGCCATTCGGACGAATTGCCATGACCGACAGACCGCGCTCCACAGTACCATTCATTCGGAAGCGGAACAGTCCGTTCACACCTCTAAATCCATCCAGCTCCTGAAGTTCGTCTTCGGTGACGACACCATCATTCAGGAAGGAAATTGCAAGGGCTGCAGCATCATAGCCAAGACTTGCGAGCGACGCCGGAGACCGACCGTAATTCCGCTCGAAAGCGGAACGGAAAGATCGAGAGTCCCGTGGATCAGGCATCGCAAAGACCGCACCGTTTAGGACTGACTCGCGCCAGATCGTCGGATCATTCCAGATTGACGTGCCAATATACTGAATGCGGCGCAGATCATTTCCATAATACGGCAGAAGCGGTGCAACAGCCTGGAGCTGGACGCCGTCATCAGGGATCATCACTGCGACTTTGCCGGCATTGTTTCCCAAAGAGCTTCGGATCAACCGTGCAATGCGTTGGGCCTCATCAACCGGTGCATCGGAATTTGGCGGGTAAAATTCCGCGCCAATCACAATGCCGCCGCGACGCGATGCTTCAAACCGGAGCGCCGTTTCGACCCGGCGCGCATAAGTGGATGACGGACCAATAAAGGCGAAGCGCGTAATACCGTTGAGGATTGCATAATCGACAACGCGGGCGACTTCTTCCTCGGGAGGGAAACTCATCAGATATGCCCCGCCACCGGCCGCGCCCTGATCATTTGAAAAGGCAATAACAGGAATGCCAGCATCACGTGCCGAACCTGCAACGGATTTCACATTGTTTGCAAAGAGTGGACCGACAATCACGTCTGCACCTTCGCGGATCGCTTCCTGAGTAACAGATGCAGATTTGCGCGCGTCACCGGCCGTGTCTTTTACAATCAGAAGAACATCTTCGCCAGCTTGGTCGAACAGCGCCATTTCAACCGCGGCCAGCAAACCATTGGCCTGCTCACGTACACCGGAGCTTGAATGGCTGAATGGCAGGAGCACAGCAATTCGGCGAATATCACGACCGGCCATGAATTGCGGCGTGAGTTCGAGACCAGAAGGCTGGTTGACCATCGGCTCTTCAATGTCTTCCGGGTCGGGGATCACCGGCATATCAGGAGGTGTGACGGGTTCGGGAGTAGGTTCTGGTTCGACGCGCGGCTGGCCAGTAGAGATCGGCGCAGGTGGTCTCGCAGGCGCTGTCGCACAGGCGGTCAGCATAATGCCAACGACCAACAGACTTGGCACAGAACGAAACTGCCTTAAAACCGCTTCAAGACGCATGATCCAAAACTCCCTGGTCTTACCGATCAGACCGTTACCTTCAGGATGCTAGTGAGGTCGCACTCGTGACACAACTCTTTCGCTCAGTCGATTTGTCGCCGGGTTTGTATGTGGTGGCAACACCGATTGGCAATCTTCGTGATGTGACTTTACGCGCGCTCGACACTCTCGCTTCCGTTGATGTTGTGTATGCTGAAGACACGCGGCAGACCAGACGTCTGCTCGATGCTTATGGCATTGAAACGGCTCTAAAGCCCTACCATGACCATAATGGGGCACAGATGCGGCCCTTGATCGCTAGTGCGATTGAAGATGGTCAGTCGGTTGCTCTGGTTTCCGACGCAGGAACGCCTCTGATTTCCGATCCTGGGTTCAAACTGGTTCGGGAATTGGCCGAAGCCGGACATTTCATTTCACCGATTCCGGGCGCCTCTGCTGCGATAGCCGCATTGTGCGTTTCCGGCTTGCCAACCGATACATTCACTTTTGCGGGTTTTCTGCCGCCTAAGTCTGGTGCGCGACAAACTCGGCTAAAAGACTTCGCCGAACACAAAACAACACTCATTCTTTATGAGACGGGCCCACGCCTCGCTGAAACACTCGTCGATATTTCTGCCGTTTACGGCGAAGACACACCTGTTGTGGTGGCGCGCGAGCTGACAAAACTTTTTGAAACCGTCACCCGGAATTCAGTGTCGGGTGAAATTGCCCGACTGAACGGTGAGGCCACACCAAAGGGTGAAATCGTGCTCATGATTTCTCTATCAGGCGAAACCGAGGCCAATGCGTCAGCCCAGTCAATCGAAGACTTTCTTCTGGAGCGGCTTCCCACGCTCGGCGCCAAGGGCGCAGCAGGCGAGGCCGCACGTCATTTTCACAAGGCCAAACGCGACATGTATGCACTGGCCGTCAAACTCCAGTCTGATCAGAAAGAATGAACCGGCAGCGCCGCCAACGCGCCGAAAAGGCAGGTCGCGCGGCGGAGTTTGTGGCCGCGAACTGGCTGAGGCTGAAAGGCTATTCTGTTCTCGCGCAAAGACAAAAGACCGGATCCGGGGAGTTGGATCTCATCTGTCGAAAAAGCGGCATGGTTGTAATTGTGGAGGTAAAACAACGACAAACGCTGGAAGACGCGCAGTTGGCAGTTCCAGATCATGCCTGGCGACGGATTGGGCGGGCGGCTGATTTGTGGCTCGGTAAGCGCGGCGTCGCGCTCTACGACATGCCCAGACGTTACGATCTCGTCATTCTCACACGAAGATTTAAGCTTCGCCACATTCCTGACGCTTGGCGACCTGAATATCCCCTAACTCATGGTTAAGAGAGTGCGGCTAGTTTTAAGGCCAGAGTAAGTGGACGATGATCATGCGCAGGCTTTCAGTACTTCTTTTCGCGGCCATTCTGCCTTTATCGGGATGCGTGACCGCTGTGGCGTCCTTGCAGGACAAAACGCTTGGCGAAAGCCTTGATGACGCGGCGGCTTCCAATGAAATCAAGGCGCGTCTGATGGCCGCCAGCCCGGCCCGGTTCAATGAAGTTGACGTCGAGGTTGCCAATCGCGTGGTTCTTTTGTCTGGCCGGGTGCCGGGCGCAGAAGATCGCCGCGAGGCTGAGCAGATCGCCTGGGAAGTTGCCCTGGTGAACACGGTCGCCAATGAGATTCAGGTGCGGGAAAAAGGCGGTGTCCGCCAAAACCTCAATGATGAATGGATTACCACCCGCGTTCGCACGCGCCTTCTGGCCAATGATGACGTGAAATCCGTCAACATTAATATCGAGACCTATGATGGCACGGTCTATCTTATGGGTCTTGCGCGCTCACAAGCTGAGCTTCGTGTGATTGCTGAGAATGCAGCTGACGTCCGCGGCGTTCGCGAAGTCGTTTCTTATATTCAGGTTCGGAACTCACCTTACGAACCCGCGCAAACAGCTTCTCAGCAGCCCGGCAAAGCCTATAATCCCTATGCGACTTCACAATCTGACGAACTTCTTGGCGGGCCCGAGTATTGATCCGGCCTGATGGCCGATGCGGGCGCAGCCTGCCCTCTGATCAGACCATCTAAACCAAGTTTCTACTGGCGCGATGGCAATCGACGTCCTACCTGTTTTCCGGTGAAAACAGGACGATGACATGACGCTGCGAATTGCCATTCAGATGGACCCCCTCGAGTCAGTTGATATCAATGCTGACACGACGTTTGCGCTGGCCGAGGCCGCTCAGGCTCGCGGCGCGAGCCTTTGGGTTTACGAACCAAAGCATCTCTCCTGCCTTGATGGGCGGCTCTATGCTTATGCGCGCCCTGTTAAAGTTCAGCGTGTAGCTGACGAACCTGGCGTTTTTGGCGATGAAGTCCGGCTCGACCTGCAGGATGATGTGGATGTCATTCTGATGCGTCAGGACCCGCCTTTTGACATGGCCTACATCACCGCCGCCCACTTGTTGGAACTCCTCAAGGGTCAGACGCTGGTTCTCAATGATCCTGAATGGGTGCGCAGCTCACCTGAAAAACTTTTCCCGATTATTTTTCCGGGGCTCCTGCCAGAAACACTGATCACGCGTGATCTTCGCGAGATTGAGGCCTTTCGCAAAACCCACCGCGATATCATTCTGAAGCCGCTTTACGGGAATGGCGGCGCTGGCGTGTTCAAACTTGCTGAGGGCGATCCGAACTTTGCCTCGCTGATGGAGATGTTCCTTGAACGCTCCCGGGAACCTGTCATCGCCCAAGCCTTTCTGCCAGCCGTTTCCCAGGGCGATAAACGCGTCATCCTGATTGACGGTGAAGCGGTTGGTGCGATTAATCGCGTCCCCAAGGAAGGCGAAGCACGGTCTAACCTGCATGTGGGCGGGACGGCAGAGCCTGTTGACCTTACTGAAACCGATAAAGCCATCTGTGCGCGGATTGGCTCGGAACTCAAGAAACGGGGCCTGGTTCTCGTGGGCATTGACGTGATCGGCGACAAGCTGACCGAAATCAACGTCACATCACCGACCGGGATTCAGGAAATGAAGCGGTTTACCGGTGTTGATGCAGCCTCACTCTTCTGGGACGCCGTGGACCGACGACTGGGCCGCTAACCGAATTCCTCAAAGTTCTTGATTTGTTCTAACCCCTGAGCTACACCTCTGAGTGGAGGTGGGCAGATGGTTAGCCGAACAACAACGTTTGCATTTGATGGCATAGAGGCACGTCCTGTTGATGTGCAGGTGCAGATGCTGGGCGGTCAGCCGCACTTTTCGATTGTCGGTCTGCCAGATAAAACCGTCGCTGAAAGTCGCGAACGCGTACGCGCAGCATTCGCCTCTATTGGGCTTGCACTGCCGCCCAAACGGATCATCGTCAATCTGGCGCCAGCCGATCTGCCCAAGGAGGGCAGTCACTATGATCTGGCAATTGCCTTGGCTCTGCTGGTCGCAATCGACGCTGTACCGCCTGACGCACTGGAAGGCATGGCCGCAGTCGGCGAACTTTCCCTCGACAGCCATTTGCAACCGACTTTTGGCGCTTTGCCCGCCGCAATCGCTGCTGAGGCTATGGATTTGACGTTAATCTGCCCTGCGGTTTCCGGCGCGGAGGCCAGTTGGGCTGGCGGAAACATTCTTGCGATCGAGAGCCTGATGGCCTTCATCAATCATGTAGCAGGCCGCGTTGTTCTGCATCCGCCCGAAAAAGGGAAGATCAGACAGTCGCCGCCCTTGCCAGATTTACGCGATGTAAAGGGACAGGAAGGCGCCAAACGTGCGCTCGAAATCGCTGCCGCTGGTGGTCACAATCTGATTTTTTCCGGTCCGCCAGGTTCGGGAAAGTCCATGCTGGCAAGCAGGCTTCCTGGGTTGTTGCCTGAGCTATCACCACTCGAGCTTCTCGAAATCAGTCAAATACAGTCAATTGCCGGATTGTTAGAACGTGGTGAGTTATCGCGTCGGCGCCCGTTTCGCGCGCCACACCATTCCGCCTCCATGCCCGCGCTTGTCGGCGGCGGGGCAAAGGCAAGACCTGGAGAGGTCTCACTCGCCCATCACGGCGTCCTGTTCCTAGACGAACTTCCTGAGTTTAACACGCAGGTTCTTGAGGCGCTCAGGCAACCTCTCGAATCCGGAGAGGCCGTTATCTCACGGGCGAACCGTCATGTGCGTTACCCTGCGCGGTTTCAGCTGATCGGCGCGATGAATCCGTGCCGTTGTGGAGGCGGCCCAGCTGCGCTCAATTGCCGAAAGCAACCCAGATGCCTTCAGGACTATCAGGGTCGATTATCAGGACCGTTTCTTGATCGGGTCGATATCTTCTGTGACGTGCCACCTGTGACGGTCGCAGATCTGGCACTCCCACCACCGTCTGAAGGGACAAAAGAAGTTGCTGCACGCGTTCTGAAAGCCCGGAAAATTCAAGCCAGACGTCTTGAGGGAACAGAACATCAGGGACGCCCGGTTAACACCGACCTTCAGCCCGCCCATATCGAAGCCATGTGCCCGGTTGATCCTCAGGGCCGGAAACTTCTCAATGATGCCGCAACGCAGTTCTCATTATCCGCCCGAGCCTATTATCGTGTGCTGAAGCTCGCACGCACCATCGCTGATCTCGATGGCGAAACGTCGATTGCGCGACCTCATCTGGCGGAAGCACTGACCTACAGATGGCGCGACCCTGCGAACACGCACGCTGTTCCGGCATGATTCTGTTAAGCCTGTTATGAGACACTCCGGCCTTATCCAAAGGGTCGGAGACGGAACGCCATGACATCGACTGAACCGCAAGCGATTGAAAAGCGGTTTCTGGCTACGGTCAGCCATGAAATTCGGACTCCATTGAACGGCATTCTCGGCATGGCGTCTCTTTTGGCAGAAACCGAGCTTACGCCTGCCCAGTCCGACTATGTGTCAGCCATTCGCCAGAGTGGCGCTCGTTTGCTCGATCTTCTGAACAATGTGCTCGACTATGCCCGTATGGATGCAACCGGCGTTGAGTTGGAAAATACCGAAACAGATCTCAAAAGGCTGTCTCAGGAAGTGGTCGAACTCCTCAGTCCGAGAGCCCATGCCAAAGGGCTTGATGTCTGCATTCGCAGTGCCCCCAATCTCCCGAAGAAGGCGGTTCTGGATGACGGTCGCTTTCGTCAGATATTGTTCAATCTGGTCGGCAATGCCATCAAGTTTACGGAAAAAGGCGGCGTGCTTGTCGACCTTGGCTGGCGTGCTAGTTCGTCTGAGCTCCGAATTGATATCATCGATTCCGGCCCTGGCCTGTCTGACGAAGCACAATCGCGGCTGTTTTCGGCTTTTGAACAGGCTGAAGCACAACATCGCGGCATTGACGGAGGCGTCGGACTCGGCCTGACGATTGTCAAACGACTGCTTGAGGCCATGAACGGCAACATCACGCTCACATCAGCGCCCGGAATGGGGGCTCGTTTCCGGATTCTCCTACCCGTCGAAGGTGTCATCGAAAATGCGCCAAAGCCTGCATTACCGAAAACCTCACTGCGCATCGGTTTAGCCGGATTGTCCGAACCATTGGCACTGTCACTTTCGGCAATGGCCAATCAGGCGGGGCACACACCTCTGATCAATGAGTCACGTGACCCTGTTGATGTCTGGCTGGCAGATGCGCGACTTCCTCCTCGGCATTTGGAAAAACTTGTTGCTGATGCACCCGTTCTGGCATTGATCCGGCCCGAAGACCGGGATCATATCGCCGCGCTCCGAGCGAATGGGTGCAAAGGCTATCTCATGCGCCCGGTTCGCGATTCATCCCTTATCGAACAGCTCGCCCAGACGGGTAACATCAACAGTTTTGATGCGTTTGAAACACCAACAGCAAAACAAGGTGCCCGTATTCTTGTAGCCGACGATAATGCGGTGAACTCACTGATTGCGACCCGCACGCTGGAAAAGCTCGGCTATAGCTGCACCACCGCCGCCACTGGAGCTGAAGCACTCGAGGCTGCAGAACTCACGTCATTTCACTGCATTCTCATGGATCTACGCATGCCTGTCATGGATGGATTTGAGGCCATGCGTGCAATTCGCAAGTTGCCCGGTTCAAAAAATAACATCCCGATCATTGCGATTTCTGCCGAAATCAATCCAGATGTAGAAAAAGCGGCAAGAGATGCTGGCGCAGATGCTGTCGCCGCCAAGCCTCTGGACGCAATTACGCTTCGCTCGATTGTCGAGCGTTGGACGGACAGGCAGAACGCATCCCATGACACAGTCGAATGCTGATCGTATTCAGGACCGGAACTGGCAAGATACGCTAAAAGAGTTTTCTCAGCCCAAAATGGCGATGATGCTCATTCTGGGCTTCACGGCTGGCTTACCGTTTCTTCTCTACTTTTCAACGCTTTCCGTCTGGATGAAGGAGAGCGGTGTCGCTGAGGGGCTGCTCGCCTTTTTCTCCTACTTCGGGCTCGCCTGGTCCTTTAAATTTCTCTGGGCACCAATAATCGACAGGTTTGATCCGCCAGGTCTCGCGAAAATATTTGGCCGTCGGCGCGCCTGGATTTTTGTCGCGCAAACCTCTTTGGCCCTCGCCATGATCGGCATGGGTTTTTCAAACCCAGCGACCAGCCTGCCCCTGACCGCCTTGTTTTCCTTCATGATCGCTATTTCATCGGCGACACAGGATATAGGTGTCGATGCCTGGCGAATTGAAGCCGCAGCCAATGACGACGAACAGGCCACCCTCGCTGCCGCCTATCAGTATGGCTACAAGGTCGGCATGGTAATTTCCGGTGGGGTGGCGCTCGTCATCGCAGGCATGGCCAGTTTCCCGGTCGCCTACTGGGCGATGGCGGGCATTGTCATTCTGGGCGCATTTGTCTTTTCCATCTGGGACCGAAAGTTCGGCCTGCATGCGGCTGCCGCGGCAGGTGTATTGCTGATCCTGGTGGGGTTTGCGTCAGCCTTTCAGTCTGGCGCTGGTGTGGCCGGGGACGGAACGCTCGGTCAAACCATATTCATAACTCTTTCCTGGCTGTGCTATGCAGTCGCCGCTTTGGCAGCGATTGGATTTGTTGTTGCGCTGGTTCTGGCGTTGAAGGATCAGAGTTCGGGCTCACAGTTTTCCGCTGGCAACCTGTTCAAGGGTATCACTTTCGCAGTTGGATGTTTCCTCTGTGTGGCGCTGACCGGAGCTGCCGTCGGCTATATCATACCGAAAATATTTGGCGCGTTGGGGATTCAGCCCTCCAGAAGTGTGATTGCTCAGGGTGCGATCTATCTGGCCGCCGCACCATTGATTCTTTGTGCAGTCTCCATACCCTTCATTCGTAACTTGTCTCCCGCTGCGCCGATATTGCGTCACCCGACACTCGCTCCGTTTCTCGACTTTTTCTGGCGCCATGGCTGGATCGCGCTTCTCATTTTCGCGTTTGTCTCGTCCTACCGGCTGAGCGACTTCGTCATGGGCATCATGGCAAAGCCCGCCTATACGCAAATGGGTTACACGCCCGAAGGCATTGGCATTGTTTCTGGCGTGTACGGGCCCTGGATTGTCTTCGTAGGTGTCGCCCTTGCCGGACTTTCGGCGCTGAAGTTTGGCCTTCGTACATCGTTAATCCTCGGTGCGATCGTATCCGTCCTGGGCAATCTGACCTTTGCGTGGCTGGTTCTGCAATCTTCCGAGAGTCTGGTTCCGCTGTTCATCGCGGTGACCGCTGACAATATTGCAGGAGGCTATGCCGGAACGGTGTTTATCGCCTTTATGTCCACCATGGTCGCCAAGTCTTTTGCCGGCACACAGTATGCGATCTTCAGTTCAGCATATTCGCTGGGGCCGAAGCTGGTCGCAGGTACTTCAGGCGTGATGGTTGAATATTTCAGTGGCGGTGTCGGGTCTGGCGCAACGACATCAGGATATTCCACCTTCTTCATCGTTGCAGGCCTGATGGGTATACCGGCGATCATCCTGTCCATTTTCGCAAAACAAATGAAGCCAGACAGAGAAAGTGTAACGCCTGATCCAGACCCATCAATTGGTAAGTCTGACCAAGCCGCAGCATAAAAAAGCCCGGGCGCAGACCCGGGCTTTTCTTTTGAGATGAGATCAAAAGATCAGGTTTTTACCGCCTCGTGAGCGTCAGGCTGGTTCACATCATATGCTGCGATCGTCGCAAGGTTCACGATATCTGACACAGTGGACCCGAGAGAACAGATCTGAATGGACTCCTTGAGACCCATCAGCATCGGCCCAAGCACCGTAGCGCCGCCAATGCTGCCCAGAAGGGATGTCGCGATATTCGCCGAGTGAATGGCCGGCATCACCAGAACATTGGCTGGCCCGGTGAGACGCATGAATGGATAAGCGCGTTTGGCCATCGGGTTGAGAGCGACGCCAGCTTGCATTTCACCTTCATACTCAAAGTCGATGTCGTCGCGGGCATCCAGCATTGAAACGGCCTCACGTACTTTTTCAGCACGTTCACCAAGCGGGCTTCCGAATGTTGAATACGACAGGAACGCCACGCGCGGTGTCGCCCCGAGGCGACGCGCCACATGAGCAGCCTCAATCGCAATTTCAGACATTTCTTTCGCGTCTGGAAGCTCAGTGATGTTGGTATCAGCAATGAACAAAGTCTGGCCTTTGCTGATCACAACCGACATGCCCATGACAGGCTCATCATCCATCTTGTCGATTACGAGACGAATATCAGACAGCGCAGATTCATAACTCCGCGTCACACCAGTCACCATGCCATCAGCATCGCCGAGCGCGACCATGCAGGACCCGAAAACGTTCCGGTCATTATTGACCAGACGCTGAACGTCGCGCTGCAGGTAACCCTTACGCTTCAGGCGCTCATACAGGTAGTCGAAATAGTCAGGGTTGCGGTCAGACACGGCCGCATTGATGATTTCGATTGAATCCTGAGGCACGCCGACCTGTTTCATCGTTCGTTTCACGCGTTCTTCCCGGCCCACAAGAATGGCTTTGCCAAGCTCCTGGTTCTGGAAAGAAAAGGCGGCGCGAATCACCGCGGCCTCTTCGCCTTCAGCAAAAACAATCGTTTTCGGCTCTTCCTGACGAACGGCGCCCTGAATGCGCTGAAGGAAGGATGCTGACGGATCAAGTCGCCGAGCCAGTTCTTCCTTATACGCTTCCATGTCTTCAATGTTCTTGCGCGCAACGCCTGTATCCATGGCGGCTTGCGCGACGAAAGGCGGCACGTAGGAAATCAGCCTTGGGTCAAACGGAACCGGAATGATATAGTCCGGGCCAAAGGTCGGACGCGCGCCATGGTAGGCTGCGGCCACTTCGTCGGGAACATCTTCCTGTGCCAGCTCGGCCAGCGCCTTGGCGGCAGCAACTTTCATTTCTTCATTAATGGTTCGCGCACGTACATCGAGCGCACCACGGAAGATATATGGAAAGCCGAGAACATTATTCACCTGGTTCGGATAATCAGACCGGCCAGTTGCAATAATCGCATCGCCGCGAACTTCACGAATGTCTTCCGGAGAAATCTCCGGGTCAGGATTGGCCATGACGAACACAATCGGGTTCGCATTCATGGACTTGATCATCTCTTTCGAGACAGCACCCTTCACAGACAGGCCAAGAAGACAGTCGGCACCCTCAATCGCATCGGCGAGCGAGCGCTTGTCAGTCTTCACGGCAAAGCCGGATTTGAACTGGTCCATACCGGATTCGCGACCTTCATAGATGACGCCTTCACGGTCGCACATCAGAATGTTTTCGCGCTTCACACCCAGATGACGGATCAAACCAGCCACAGATAGGCCAGCAGCACCTGCGCCCGAAACAGCAACTTTGACGTCTTCCAATTTACGCCCGGTAATTTTACAGGCGTTGATCAGACCCGCGGCAGCGATGATGGCTGTGCCGTGCTGGTCGTCGTGGAACACTGGAATGTCGAGTTCGTCGCGCAGGCGGCTCTCGATAACAAAACACTCTGGCGACTTGATATCTTCGAGATTGATTCCGCCGAATGTCGGTCCGATATTGCGGACCGTTGTAATGAACTCTTCGATTTCCTTGGTTGTGACCTCGATATCGATCGAATCAACATCTGCGAAACGCTTGAAGAGGACGGACTTGCCTTCCATGACCGGCTTAGACGCCATTGGCCCGAGATCACCAAGACCCAGAATGGCCGTACCGTTCGAAATAACGGCAACCATATTGCCCTTAGACGTGTACTCATAGGCAAGGTCTTCATCCTGCGCGATGGCATTCACCGGAATCGCTACCCCGGGTGAATAAGCCAGAGACAGGTCTCTCTGAGTGGCCATAGGTTTGGTCGCGACAACAGACAGTTTTCCTGGTGTCGGATATTTGTGAAATGCAAGCGCCTCTTCATCTGTGAAAGATGGACGTTTGTTACTCATAGACAGGAGTTCCCTCATGGCGCAAAAAGACTTGGCCAACGTAGAACTCTGTCCACGCCGGAACAACATCAAATACGGGAATAGACGCGAACAAGGGAATGTTTTTTTCGAATCGTGACATCCTTCTCCCGAATGCCTGAAAACATGACAAAACCCGTCACGCCATTTATGGCGCAATACCTTGAAATTAAATCCCGAAATCCGGAAACACTCCTGTTTTTCCGAATGGGTGACTTTTATGAGCTGTTTTTCGAAGATGCCGAACTTGCAGCTGAAGCGCTCGACATCACCCTCACACATAGAGGCCAGCACAAGGGCGACCCAATCCCGATGGCCGGTGTTCCCTATCATTCAGCGGAACCATATCTGGCAAGATTGATCCGAAGCGGGCATCGTGTTGCGGTCTGCGAACAGACAGAAACGCCTGACGAGGCGAAAAAGCGCGGCTCAAAATCCATCGTCAATCGCGACATTGTGCGCATCGTGACGCCGGGCACACTGACCGAAGACACGCTTCTCGATGCACGGACCGGCAATTATCTGGCGGCATTGGTCAAAACCGATGAGGACGGCGCAGCCTTTGCGCTCGCAGACATTTCAACAGGACGATTTGTCGTTGCCAGCTGTAATCCGGAAGACGTTGTCGCTGCGCTTAGTGGTTTCCATCCCAGCGAGCTGGTTGTTTCTGAAGACCTGCTCACAGACCCGGACATCAAGGCTGGCCAAAATGCCGGTCGATATATTCTCACAACCCACACCACCCGCCTGGCCAGCGCCAAAGGCGGGAAAGAGGCGCTGGTTTCAGCATTTGACCTTTCATCTGCCGAAGGACTTGGGGCGTTCTCTGCTGCCGAATTCAGCGCTATGGGGCTGATCCTCAGCTATATCGAGCTCACACAGGCCGGAATTCCGCCGCAGCTCGATTTCCCGGCCCGCACGACAAGTCTTGCCGGCCTGGTGCTTGATGAAACCACGCGTCAGGCTCTCGAGATCGAGCGCACTCAGACAGGCAGCCGGAAAGGCTCACTGCTTCACGCCATTGATCGGACCCGGACCGCTGCAGGCGCCAGGCTTCTCGCCGAGTGCCTTTCCAGACCACTCGCCGACATCGATGCCATCAATGCGCGTCTGGATTCCATTCAGGCGATGCTTGATCGGGATGACCTTCGGGCCAGCTTGCGCGATGTTCTGAAAGGCCTTCCGGATCTTGATCGGATTCGGTCACGCCTCAGGCTCGGACGCGCAAACCCGGTCGATGTGCGCCAGGTGCATGCCGGTCTTTCGGTGGCCGTCAACGTTGCCAACCTGATTTGTTCGTCCGACGTACCTGAAGACGGCGATATCAAACGGCATGCAGACACAATTTTGCTGGCGCTCAATGAAGGCCTGACAGAACTTGCAGATCATATTGATCAGACCCTGAAAGACGAACCACCCTCAGTTTTGTCTGATGGAGGTTTTGTCCGAAAAGGCGCCAGTGCGGAACTCGATCAGTTCAGAACACTGAAAGACGATAGCCGGAAGGTGATTTCAGGTCTGGAAGCCCGATACCAGACAGAAACAGGCGTCAGCGCTCTGCGGATTCGCTTCAATGCCATGCTCGGCTATTTCGTCGAAATCCCCGCCAAGCACGTCGATGCCTTCGAAGCGAGCCCTCTATATCCTCAGTTTCACAGGCGACAGGGACTTGCAAACGCGACACGCTATGTGACCGAAGAAGTCTCTGATCTGGCACGGCAGATTGACTCCGCTGAATCGAGCGCAAAAACGCTTGAGCTTCAAATTTTCGCTGAGCTGGTCGAACACGCACTTCAGCATTCTGAGCGGTTGCGGCGCTGTGCAGTGTCACTTGCGTCCATCGATCTGGCCTGCGCGGGCGCAGAATGGGCTGACGAAATCTCAGCCTGTCGACCTGGCTTGTTTGCAGATGCGCGCCTGTCGATCGAGGCTGGACGCCACCCTGTGGTAGAAGCCGCGCTCAGGAAAGATGGCAAAGGGTTTGTCAGCAATTCGCTGAACCTGGGCACAGAGACATCCGGAGCAGGACGTCTTCAGATCATTACCGGGCCCAATATGGCGGGTAAATCGACCTTTCTTCGTCAGACGGCCTTGCTGGTCATTCTGGCCCAGTCAGGCTGGTATGTTCCGGCCAGACAGATGGATCTGGGCATTGTAGATCGTGTCTACAGCCGGGTCGGAGCATCAGATGATCTGGCAAAAGGCAAATCCACCTTCATGGTGGAAATGCTCGAAACCGCAAGCATTCTGAATCAGGCAACGGACAAATCGCTTGTCATTCTCGATGAAGTTGGGCGCGGAACATCAACCTATGATGGCCTGGCGATCGCCTGGTCATGTGTCGAATATCTGCACGATGTGATCCGCTGTCGTGGCCTGTTCGCGACTCACTATCACGAGCTTACAGGTCTGGCATCGCAACTGCCCTTCGCCGGAAACCTGTCTCTTAAGGCAAGAGAGTGGCGCGGCGATCTGATCTTTCTGCACGAAGTTCAGGAAGGACCTGCAGACAAGTCCTATGGCGTTCAGGTCGCGCGACTGGCCGGGCTGCCGAAATTTGCCGTTCAACGCGCCAAACAGGTTCTGGAAAAACTTGAATCCGAAAAATCAACGGACCGGACGCCCGATGATCTACCGCTTTTTGGCTTCAGTGAACCGGTCGGTACGGCGCCGGGTAGCTCGGTCGATGATACGCCCGCCACAGATTCAGATGAATTGAGCAAAGCCTTGTCAGAGCTTGATCCGGATCAGATGTCTCCTCGCGAAGCGCTTGATGCGATTTACCTTTTGAAAGGACTTATTCACCCAAAGGACATCTAACACGCTGCGTGACCTTCCTGCCCAATCCGGTTAATCTGACGATATGTCCCATTTGCTCTCGAACAATGAAACCCAATCAAAATCCCGTAAGCGCCAGAGCATGACGCCGTGGGACATCAATTCCGTTATGGAATCGCGCCGCCTGCGGATTCAGCTGGAAGCCGCCGCACTTGATCTTGTTCAATCGCCGAAGGATGTCCGTTCGCGCGTTCTCGACCTGCTTCATGGCGCCTTGTTTCGCGGACGCATGATTGCGCAGGAACGTCTTGAAAGTGGCGCCGATGGACTGGATACCGCGCGCCTTCTTGCCGCTGTCCAGAATGAGGTCATCAGTTCACTTTTCGACTTCACAGCGAACAGAGTGTTCGGCGACACCAAGCCAGCGGGCGCTACACCGCTATCGGTTCTTGCTGTCGGCGGATTTGGTCGGAACGTACTGGCGCCATCATCGGACATTGACCTCTTGTTTCTGAAGCCCTCAAAAACATCTGACTGGGCGGCGAATGTTGTCGAGTACGTGCTCTATATGCTTTGGGATATGGGACTGAAGGTCGGTCACGCTTTTCGGACGGTCGATGAATGCATTGGCCTCGCAAAAGAAGACCTGAACACGGAAACAGCGCTTCTGGATGCCCGGTATATTTGCGGAAACGAAGAGCTCTTTGACCAATTCCAGACAAAATACAAATCCACGCTGGTTGAGGGGCGCGGTGCTCAGTTCATTGCTGCCAAACTCGAAGAGCGCGATCAGCGCCACAAAAAGCAAGGCGACAACCGTTATGTGGTCGAACCCAATGTAAAGGAAGGCAAAGGCGGGTTGCGCGATCTGCAGACTTTGTTCTGGCTCGTGCGACACACCTATGGCGGTCGCACGCTGGAAGGCGTCCTGGATCAGCGCGAAGTCTTCACGGAAGAAGAAGCCGAAGTGTTTCGCAATGCCGGCAAATTCCTCTGGACCGTGCGCTGCCACATTCACTTCCTCACCGGGCGACCTGAAGAACGCCTGAGTTTTGACCTTCAGCCCGAAATTGCCAAACGCCTGGGCTTTGAAGATCAGGGGTCGCGCCTGGGTGTGGAACGCTTCATGAAGCGCTATTTCCGCGAAGCAAAAGCTGTTGGCTCTTTGACTCGTATCCTCTGTGCGCGGCTTGAGGCAGATCAACAAAAGGCGAAGCCGGGCTTTCTGCACTTCCTGTCGTTTGGAAATGGTCCAAAAATCGAAGCCGAGGGATTTATCGTCGATTCAGGTCGTCTCAGCATTGAAGATGACGAGTTTTTTGTCCGTCAGCCAATTGAGATGCTGCGCCTGTTTTATCTGGCTGAGACCAACAATATTGACATTCACCCGCAGGCACTTTCAGCCATCACCCGGTCGCTTGATCACTTTACCGAAGAGCACCGGCGATCGCCCGAAGCCAGAAAGATGTTTCTGGACCTTCTGATGAATACGCCTCAGCCCGGCCTGATTCTGCGCATGATGAATGAAGCCGGTATTCTGGGCGAAATGGTGCCGGAATTCGGTGAGATCGTCGCACAGACGCAGTTTAATATGTATCACCACTTCACGGTGGATGAGCACACCATACAGGCGGTTGATTTTATTGCGGAGATTGAACGTGGAGACGATTCCGCCCAGTTCCCGCTCGCCATTGATCTGTTTCCGAAGCTGAAAAACAAGCGTGCGCTGTACCTTGCCATGCTGCTCCATGACACAGGCAAAGGTCTGGGTGACCAGCAGGTTGAGGGCGCAAAAACGGCGCATACTGCATCCATGCGTCTTGGCGTCAACGAAGACGAGGCCGACCTTGTTGCCTGGCTCGTCGGAAATCACCTTGAGATGAGTGACTGCGCGCAAAAGCGGGATATCTCAGACCCACGTACCATTGCGCAATTTGCCAAACGCATGGGCAGCATTGAGCGGCTGCGCTTGTTGCTCATTCTCACTATCGCGGACATTCGCGCGGTTGGGCCAGACATCTGGAATGGCTGGAAAGGGCAACTGCTGAAGGAATTGTATGACTCCACCGCTGCGGCCCTCGAAGATCAACACCTTGAAGAAGATCAGGTCGCCAGCGATCTGGATGCGCGCGCCGCAATTGCTCGCGAAGCACTGATTTCACGCAAGGGCGCTCTGCCGAAACTCCTCGAGCAGATGGAGCCTGGCTATTGGTCCAGCCAGCCTGAGGCAGAACTGGACTGGCATCATGACCTTCTCACACGTGAACCGATCCGAACAATCGTCGATTATCGCGTCAATCCTGCCAATGATGCCGTGGAACTCATTATTGCCAGCTGGGACAGAACGGGCCTGTTTGCTGACATTGTCGGCGCACTGGTAAACGAAGAGGCTCAGATTGCGGCCGCTCAGGTCTATACGGGCAAGGGCGGCGGTGTTCTCGACCTTTTTGTCCTGCAGGATGGCGATGGGCAAGCCTTCGGCCGTGGCGAAGACATTCGGTTGAACCGCCTGAAAAAGGCCGTCGAAAAGGCGATTGAAGATGGTGTGGGTGAAGTTCACTCGAGAAAATCACTTAACGCTCGACGCGAAGCGGCATTCTACGTCGATCCGGACGTGATTTTCGACAATAAGGGCTCGGCGGAATACACGATTGTTGAAGTCACCGGAAAAGAGCGCCCCGTCCTTCTCTATGAACTCGCGCGCGCTTTGGCGGATCGGGAAATCGTCCTTCATTCTGCCCATGCCGGAGCATATGGCGAACGTATCCATGACACATTTTACGTTCATGACGGCAGTGGTGAGAAACTGCGCGACGAGGCGCTCATGGAAGATCTGGGTGCAACACTTCTGGACATTCTCAGCGCCGGAAGCGATGACGCACCAAGAACGCCTGCACGGCAGCTCGCTCAGGCCCGTTCAGCGGACAGTTTCTGACGCCCGCTTTAGTCACGTCAGTCCAGGGGGAAGTGCGTGAGTCTTGTTCGAAACACGCTCGTTCAGTCGAGCCTGACGCTCGTCAGCCGCATTCTTGGGTTTGTAAGGGATATCCTGCTCGCTGCACGTATCGGTGCCGGGCCGATCGGCGACGCATGGACAACAGCGCTGATGTTTCCAAACCTGTTTCGCCGGATCTTCGCCGAGGGTGCATTTGCCTCGGCATTTGTCCCGACTTATTCGCGTACACTGGAAGCCGAAGGCCCTGAAGCTGCCGCCAAAGTCGCGAGCGAAACTCTGCGCGCCCTGTTCGCGATAACTGCCGCGCTCACTCTGCTCGCCCAGTTCGCCATGCCATGGCTGCTATTGCTGGTTCATGGCGGACAATCCGACGACCGCGAGAATTTCGAGCTTGCGATCCTTCTGACCCGCATCACCATGCCGTATCTGACCTGCATGTCGATTGCGGCCCTTTTATCGGGTGTCCTGAACTCTTCCGGGCGGTTCTTTCTGTCCGCTGCAGCGCCAACCATACTGAACATCTGCCTCATCGCCGTCGGGCTGATCTTTGTGCCGCCTGAGGAAACAGCTGAGGCCGCTGCATGGGCGACATTGCTCGCAGGTGCGCTTCAGGCCGGGCTGCTGTTCTGGGGCGTGCGCCGCCAGAAAGTCACCCTGTCCATTTTTGACTGGCCGAAGATGACGTCAGGCGTGAAGAAAGTCATGGCGCTCGCGATTCCGGGCACGATTGCCGCGAGCGGAACCCAGATCAACATTATCGTCAGCCAGTCGCTGGCCAGCTTTGAAGTCGGTGCGAAAACCTGGCTCTATTATGCTGATCGTCTCTATCAGCTACCGCTGGGACTTGTTGGCGTTGCTGTCGGTGTCGCCATCCTTCCACGTCTGTCTCGTGCTGCGAGGTCATCTGATCAGAAGGCCGGTTTCGCGACCATGGATGAAGGTATCGGCCTTGCGCTTGCGCTGACGCTTCCTGCCGCAGCAGCGCTTGCTGTCGCGCCCGCCTTCCTTGTGGAAGGATTTTTCACGCGCGGGGCCTTCACCTCAGTCGACGCGGCATTCTCCGGCCGGGCCTTATTCCATTATGCCTGGGGCGTTCCGGCTTTCGTGCTGATCAAGGTTCTCGCGCCTGCGTATTTTGCGCATGAAGACACGAAGACGCCCATGGCTTTTGCGCTGATTTCCGTTGCGATCAACACGATACTCGGCGCGGGCCTGTTTTTCTGGCTTCAGTCCATCGGTGTTCAGGGGTTTCCTGGCCTGGCAATTGCCACGAGTGCGGCGGCATGGGTGAATGTCATTCTGCTATTTGGTCGTCTCATCCGCAAAGACTGGTACAGACCGGGCCCTCAGCTGATCTCTCGGGCAATCAGAAGCACAATAGCCACCGCCATCATGGCCGCGGCGCTTTTTGTCATGCTCGACTATAAAGACGCTCTCCGCGCTTATCTTTTCGACAACAAAGTCTTCACAACAGCTTTCGTTATTCTATCCGGGATGGGAATTTACGGCGTTTCAGCAATTGTGACTGGTGCAGTTCGGCTCCGCGACTTTAAAACACTGGTGCGACGCCGCACAGTCGAGTAGACGACCCTCATGACTGATGAAACTCCTTCTTATTCTGGCCCTGAACGCGTCTTTTCGGGCGTCCAGCCTACAGGCAACCTGCACCTCGGGAATTATCTCGGCGCGCTGGTGAAATTTGTCCGGCTTCAGGACACACATGACTGTATTTTCTGCGTCGTGGATCAGCACGCCATCACAGTTGATCTGAACCATGGCCCGGGCGCCCTGATGGATCAGACCCGTCAGATTGCAGCAGCCTTTCTGGCTGCGGGCGTTGATCCTGACAAAGCGATCGTGTTTGCCCAGTCCTCCGTTCGGGCTCATTCCGAGCTGACCTGGTATTTCAATTGTGTAGCCCGAATGGGCTGGTTGGAACGCATGACGCAGTTCAAGGAAAAAGCCGGTAAGGATAAGGAGCGTGCGAGCGTCGGGATTTTTGACTATCCTGTCCTGCAGGCCGCCGACATTCTGGTTTACAAGGCGACCCACGTGCCGGTTGGTGAAGACCAGAAACAGCATCTTGAACTATCTCGCGATATTGCTGACCGCTTTAACCGGGAATTCGATGCACCAGGCTTCTTCCCGCTGCCAGAGCCGCTGATTCAGGGGCCCGGCGCGCGGATTATGAGCCTGAAGGATGGCTTCAAGAAGATGTCAAAGTCCGATCCGTCTGACCTGTCACGCATCAATCTCACCGATGATGCCGATACAATGGCTCGGAAAATCAAGAAGGCGAAGACGGATCCGGAACCCTTACCCGCAACCGTCGATGAACTTCAGGACCGCGTTGAAGCCCGGAACCTTGTTGGCATTTATGCCGCGCTTGCCGGCAAGACTGATCAGGATGTTCTTGATGAGTTCGGTGGTCAGGGTTTTGGCGCATTCAAGCCTGCCCTGTCTGAGGTCGTGGTCGAAAGCCTCGCTCCGGTGACGCAATCCTATAAAGACTGGCTTGCAGATCCGGCAGCAATTGACGCTGTCCTCGCCAAAGGCGCTGAAAAAGCCGACGAGATTGCGGCCCCTGTGATTGCAGAAGTTCGTGACATCATTGGTTTCTGGCGCAAATCATAGTCAGACTGACGCATTCGGCTCGATTGTTATTTTCTGGAGTAGTTCCATGTTCCGCTCAATTCTCGCTTCCGGCCTGGTCATTTGTCTTGCTGCATGCGGAGGGCAGGATGCGCCGACACCTGAGCCGACGACCTCAGCATCAGCGCCTGCATCGCCTCAATCCGAAGAATTGTTCACCATCACAGAAGCCTATGTCCGCAAACCTCTGATCGGACAAACCACGACAGCTGCCTATTTCACCGTCACATCGGCCTCTGAAACGCCAGCCCGCATTATTGCTGTATATGCCGACAAGGCAGAGACAGCAGAGCTTCATACACACGAACTGGCGGGCGGCATGATGGAGATGCGGAAAGTCGACGATGTCGAAATTCCAGCAGGCAGCACCGTGCAGTTCCGTCCGCTCGATAATCACGTCATGCTCTTCGGCGTAGCCGAGGATCTGGAAGATGATGACGAAATGACGATGACAGTTGATATCTACACGGACGGCACAACCAAACGGCTGATTTTTCCTGCGCCAATCCGGCCATTTAACTGACCAATCAGTCTGCTCAACTTGCACTGAGCAGTTTTCCAGAACACCCTATCGGTAGAACCGGTAGTGTTCTGGAGGAAAGATTGGGAGAATTGGCCCGCAGATTCGGGAAATTTACCGTCGGTGCCATGGTTGTGGCGCTTCTGCTTGCCTATCCTGTTGCCTGTATTCTTTACAGCCGAATTCCCGATCAGATCCCCGAAAACCTGCCCCGTCAAATCTGGGCCGACACACGGATCGGCGCCTCAATCGAACTCATTGAAAACAAGCTTGAAACCGAAGGCTGGGTGGTAGCGCGGCCTGACTGGCATCCGCAATCCCGATTGACCGCCATGCCATCCTTTCAGAAAGGCGTGAGCGAAGTTATGTCCGGCTTTGCGCGCCTTCGAGCAGACCTGGTCGATCCCGGGCAAGGCGCAGATGGCGATCTTTTGCTTGCCGCAAACCTGCTCGCGGAGGCTGATACAGAGTTCGCAGAAGATCAGATATTTGCCGCCATACAAGCCTTGCGACGATTTGATGGCCTGAAAGCCAGACGCGTTCTCGACGATACACCTCAGATCGACCTTCTGGCACGTGAAGCCGGCTTGTTCACCGCTGTTCTGGAAAGCTGTTACGCTGATCTGAGAAACATTGCGGAAAACGGAAGCCGGGCGTTTATCGATCAGACCCGTATAGCCGTTTATTATCGCACGAAAGGCCGTCTTTTCGCAGTTGGCGTTCTACTAAATGCGCAACCTGATGACATGATCGCCAGCGCGCAATCGCGGTCTTTGATCGCCAACTCACAATCCTCTCTCAGAGAAGCCTACAAACCATCGCCTATTTTGATCTCAAATCCAGTCCCGTCTGGCTTCAGTCTTTTTGGAAGTGACTACCTTCAGCTGATGTATCTTGTTTCCGAAGCGCAGGCTGACATGGAAAAGCTGGCCGACCTTCTGTCAGACAAACCTGCCCCCAGAGCGGTTTCTCTGGTTGAGAGGAGTTGATTTCAGCTGATCTGGCGTCCATCTGATAGCCAGCAAGGAGCGCTGACATGTTTATTCAGACCGAAGCCACACCAAACCCGGATACGTTGAAATTCCTGCCCGGAAAAGACGTGCTCGGTGAAGGCACTCTGGAGTTTTCATCGATAGATGAGGCTGGTGCATCACCCATGGCGCAGCGCCTGTTTGATGTGCCGGGTGTTGCCCGCGTCTTTCTTGGCTCCAACTTTGTTTCAGTGACTAAGACACCGGACGCAGACTGGCGCCATGTTAAAACCATGTCGCTGGCCGCAATCATGGATCATTACACCTCTGGTATGCCGGTGGTCGACGACGCATCGGCAGGGAATAGTCAGGGTTCAGCATCCGAATATGAAGGCGATGCAGCAGAGATTGTTTCTGAAATCCTCGAGCTGATCGAGACTCGCGTCCGCCCGGCTGTGGCGCAGGATGGGGGCGATATACAGTTCGACAAATTTGACCCGGAAACAGGCCTTGTGACGCTTCATATGCGCGGTGCTTGCGCCGGATGTCCATCGTCAACCATGACGCTCAAGCAAGGCATTGAGAACATGCTTCGCCACTATGTACCCGAAGTCACAGCGGTCGAAGCCGCACTCTGACCACCCATTCCGGAGACTTTCATGTCAGACCCCCTTTCGAGCGCAAGTCTTGATCAGATTTTCATTTCCGCAAGAACGCTTGGAACATGGCAGGACAAAGACGTCCCCGAACGCCTGATCAAAGACGTCTATGACCTGATGAAATTCGGGCCAACGAGCGCAAACTGCTGTCCGGCCCGCTTTGTTTTCGTCGGCTCTGACGATGCCAAGGCCCGTCTTGTACCCCTCATGGATGAGGGAAACCGGGAGAAGACCCAAAAAGCGCCCTGGACGGTCATCATAGCTCATGACCTCGAGTTTCATCAGAAACTTGATGAGCTTTTCCCGCATAATCTTGATGCCAAAAACTGGTTTAAAGACCCTATGAAACGCGCCGAGACTGCCTTTCGGAACGGTACGCTTCAGGGCGCCTATCTGATGATGGCCGCACGTGCCATGGGGCTTGATTGTGGACCAATGTCTGGTTTCGACCGTGTCGGTGTCGACAAAGAGTTTTTCCAGTCTGAACCCGAAACAGAAAACTGGACAGCAAACTTCATCTGCAATCTCGGTTATGGCGATGAGTCCATGCTGTTCCCACGAAGCCCGAGACTGAAATTCGAAGACGCCTGCAAAGTTCTCTGAGTGATGATCACACTGGGGGTTCATACGGCCGGTGGTTTCTGTGATGTCGCGATCCTTGATGGACCCCGGCTGATCGGACACGCCCGCGAAGAGATGAAGCGCGGACATGACGCGCGGCTCCCGCTTCTCACCCAGTCGGCGGCTCAACTGGCGGGTATCAAGCTCGACCAGCTTGATTGCGTGGCGGTGTGCGTTGGCCCCGGAAGCTTTACTGGTATTCGTGTCGGCGTGGCTTTTGCCCGCGGTCTCGCGCTGGCCAATTCGGTTCAGGCCGTTGGCGTGACGAGTCTCGAGGCCATGTGCGCAGATATTGCGCCTGATCAATCAGTTCTGGCTGTAATACCGGCAAAATTGCGTCCGCCTGATCAGACGTTCTGGTCACAGCAGATTACAGGCGATGAAACAGGCGATCCCACGGAAGAGCCGCTCGGGTCAGTGCTGGAAATTGCGCGACAGCCATTGCACCTCGTCACAACCAGCCAGGGCGCAGACATACTTGGCGCTCACATTTCGCTTTCTGAAGTTCAGGTGATTGACCCAACCGCAGAATCTCTGGCGCGATACTCTTTAAAATCCGGGTTTAAACCAAGATCGCCCGGACCGGTTTACGTAAGAGAGCCAGATGCCACTCCCGCAAAACCTCTCATTTAAATCCATGAAGGCGCTCTCCGATGAGGATGCGCGCGCATTGTCGGGTCTGCATATGCGCTGCTTCATTGGTAGCGAAGTCTGGTCGCCGGACGAGTTTCTCTCCGTCAGTGGCGATCAGGTGCGTTGGGGCGTCTATGCACAGGATGATCAACAAAATCCATTGGCCCTGATCGTCATGATGGATTCTGGAGACGACTGCGAAATCCTGACGATTGGAACACACCCGCAATTCCGGCACATGGGCATTGCGCGTTATCTGCTGCAATTTGTCGAAGAAACAGCTCATGAACGAGGCGCGGGCAGGTGCCTTCTGGAAGTTGCTGCAGACAATCCTGCAGCTATTGGACTTTATGTGTCTGAAGGTTTTGAGCAGATTGGGAAAAGAGCCGCCTATTATCAGCGCGAGAATGGTCATCCAACTGACGCCATAGTCCTGAGTAAAACAATCAGGTATGAGTAAGTCTGGACCCGCTTCGCCAATGACGGCATAAGGTGTTTCAAATCGGAAAGGTTGTCATGAGCCGGATTGAAGATCTCTGCCAGAAAAACGGATTGCGCCTCACAGAGCAAAGGCGCGTGATCGCTCGGATTCTGTCCGAAGCGGAAGATCACCCCGATGCAGAGGAACTTCACCGTCGGGCCTATAGTGTTGACCGGAATATCTCTCTGGCGACCGTCTACCGAACGGTGAAGCTGTTTGAAGAAGCCGGAATCATCGAGCGACACGACTTCCGTGACGGTCGATCCCGCTTTGAAGAAGCAACAGAAGACCATCATGATCATCTCATCGACATTCGTTCGGGCGACGTCGTCGAATTCATGAATGAAGAGATTGAGCGCTTGCAAGTTGAGATCGCGCGTAAACTGGGGTACAAGCTCGTCGATCATCGGCTGGAGCTTTATGGTGTTCCGCTCGATGAAGATGAAAAATCCTGAATTTGACGAGCGCACATGACCGCGGCGACCAAACGCCTCTTTATTAAAACCTATGGCTGTCAGATGAACGTCTATGATTCCGAAAGGATGAAGGACGTACTGGCGCCTTTGGGCTATTCATCCACCGACACGCCGGAGGATGCTGATCTCGTTTTGCTGAACACCTGCCATATTCGCGAAAAAGCGACTGAGAAGGTGTTCTCGGAGCTCGGTCAACTGAAGCGCCTCAAGCAGGCTTCGGGTGGCAAGATGTTGCTCGGTGTGACGGGATGCGTTGCGCAGGCCGAAGGCGAAGAGATCATGCGCCGCCAGCCAGCGGTTGATCTTGTTCTCGGCCCACAGGCCTATCACAAACTACCAGAACTGATCGCGCGCGTGCACCGCGCTGCAAACGAGCGGCTGGAAACTGAATTCGAAGTCGAAGAAAAATTCGACGCCCTTCCGATTGATCGTCAGGTTGATGGCCCGGCCGCATTCCTGTCCGTGCAGGAAGGGTGCGACAAGTTCTGTTCCTTCTGTGTCGTGCCCTACACGCGCGGCGCTGAGTTCTCCCGCGATGTCGATACGATCGTTGCGGAAGCCCGTGGCCTTGTTCGCAAAGGCGTGCGAGAGATCAATCTGCTCGGTCAGAATGTGAATGCCTTTCATGGCCGCGCACCAGCTCTTGATGCAGGTGAAGACTGGTCGCTTGGCAAGCTGATCCGCCATCTGGCCAAGATCGACGGCCTGGACCGTATTCGCTTCACCACCTCGCACCCTCGCGACATGGATGACGATTTGATCGAAGCCTTTGGTGACACCGAAAAACTGATGCCATACCTGCACCTACCGGTTCAGGCGGGGTCTGATGCTGTTCTGAAGGCCATGAACCGCGGCCACACGGCTGAGCGCTATGTCAAAATCATCGAGCGCCTGCGTGAAATTCGTCCTGACATGGCTATCACATCAGATTTTATCGTTGGCTTCCCCGGAGAGCGCGATCAGGATTTCGAGGATACCATGTCTCTGGTCGAAACCATCGACTATGCGGCGGCCTATTCATTCAAATACTCGCGACGTCCAGGCACGCCTGCTGCAGACATGTTCTCTCAGGTGCCGGAAGAGGTGATGAATGAGCGCCTCCAGCGTCTCCAGGCTCTGCTCCGTGAGCAACAAACCCGGTTCAACGCGTCACAAATCGGCAAGACACTGCCTGTTCTGGTGACAGGCACTGCGCGTAACGAAGGACAAATGGCCGGACGGACGCCTTATCTTCAGGCGACCCACTTTTCCGGCGATGAAAGCCTTGTCGGTCAAATTGTCGACGTCACCATGACGACGGCGAGCCTGAACTCTGTAGGTGGCGAACTTGCCAATCAGCCGGAGCCCGTGCGTTGAGTCTTCGACCCTCCTCGCCGAGTGTGCCGGTGAGCCGGATTTTTTCAGTTCGCGATCCAGATATCCTGCAGGCTCTTTGCGGCCCGCATCATCGGAACCTTGAGCGCCTCGAACAGCGTTTCGAAGACTATAGTCTCCGTGCGGAAAGTCAGGGCGGCGGCGTGATGCTGTTTGGCGCGGCTGAGGGTGTGTCACTCGCGGAAACAGCGCTCGGTGCCTATCTGCAAAAGCTGCTCAGCGGCGTAGAACCCAGCGAGCTGGAGTTCGAAGGCGCAATCAATTCTGCCCTTGCTGTGTCCGTGCGCAAATCAGGTCCCGTGAAAGGCCTTAAAAGCCAGATACAGGCGCAGACGGCCGGTCAGACGGCATATCTATCGGCGCTTCAGGATGACGCTGCGGGTCTCGTTTTTGGTGTTGGCCCCGCTGGTACGGGTAAAACCTTTCTCGCCGTGGCTGTTGGCGCAGCCGAACTTGTCTCGGGCAAGGTCGATCGGCTGATCGTCGCTCGCCCCGCTGTTGAGGCCGGTGAGAAGCTGGGCTTCCTGCCGGGCGACCTCGAAGACAAGGTCGATCCCTATATGCTGCCAATCTGGGACTCCTTGCGCGAGATGTTTGGTCAGGATCAACTCGACCGCCGCCGCGTGCGTGGTGAAATCGAGGTCGCTCCACTGGCATTCATGCGCGGCAGAACGCTGAAAAATGCCTTCATCATCGTTGATGAAGCCCAGAACGCCACGATCCCGCAAATGAAAATGGTTCTGACCCGGCTTGGACGGAATTCGCGGATGGTCATCACCGGCGATCCGTCTCAGGTTGACCTGCCCAACCGTCAGCCATCCGGACTGGCCCACGCAATGCACATACTGAAGTCTGTTCCGGGCATCCGGCAGATGCGCCTGACAGCGTCAGATGTTGTTCGGCATGATCTGGTATCACGCATTGTGGACGCCTACGAGCGTGCGGAAGCCAGCGGGAAAGATGATGGGCGGTCAGATGGCGGATGATGTCATCTCAACCGTTAGTCTCGACCTGAGGGTTGAGGACGAGCACTGGCTGACCTCGGACACAGAGCAAACGCTTCAAGAGCTCGCGGAAACCGCATTCAATGCCGCTGCACACGCAACGAAATCTGGGCACGTTGATCTTCTTTTGACGGGTGATGCCCAGATGCAGGTTCTTAACCGGAACTGGCGCGACAAAGACAAACCAACAGATGTGTTATCATTTCCATCTGATGATCTGGCTTTTGAAAGCGGAATTCTGGGAGATATCGCACTCGGTTTTGGTGTGTTTACAGAAGACCTGACAAAACTGAAACGTGAGTTTAATGCTCATTTCAGCCATTTGCTGATACACGGATACCTGCATCTTCTCGGTTTTGATCATGAAAATGAAGCCGACGCTGATGAAATGGAAGCGCTCGAAACCAATATTCTTGCCGAACTGGGTTATTCTGACCCATACTCAACAGGCGCATAGCAACAGGGGAATATTGTCCAAGTGGACACTGAAGAATCTTCACCCGGACAGAGTCTCATCGGTCGTTTGACCGCGGCCCTTTCCAGATCCAATACCGAAGAGGCCAGCACAATCAGCTCGTCTCCCGGGCAGACTACGACCCCCTCACCGGCTGAGCTCCGACTTCGCGTCGCAGAGTTTGATCAGATGCGCGTCGAAGATGTCATGATCCCTCGCGCTGAAATCGTAGCGGTTGAAGAACAAACCACTCTGCGCGACCTTGTCAGGCTATTCGCAGACACAACTCATTCCCGCCTTCCGATTTATCGCGAGACACTGGATGACCCGATTGGTCTCGTGCACATCAAGGACCTTGTTTCCGTGCTGGCTGATCGTAGCGATGGCGCAACCACTGACGAACTTCAGCCGCTCCATACACTGAGACGTGATATTTTATATGTGCCGCCGAGCATGCGACTGCCGGACCTGATGCTGAAAATGCAATCCACGCGGATGCATCTGGCCCTGGTGGTCGATGAATATGGCGGGACTGACGGGATCGTGTCTCTCGAGGATCTGGTTGAACAGATTGTCGGAGAAATTGACGACGAGCACGACGATGATGTGCCCTATATCACGACCCGGTCACGCGGCATCTGGGAAGTCGATGCACGTGCTGAAATCGATGACTTTGAGGTTGAATCTGGCAACGATCTTTCACTCACCGACTTCGAAGATGAGATCGACACTCTGGGCGGCGTCGTTTTTGCCATCGCCGGCAGAGTGCCTCAGAGAGGTGAGATTATCCGTCACCCGAACGGCGTAGATATGGAAATTCTTGACGCAGACACGCGCCGAATAAAACGGCTCCGACTGCGTGTGCCGGTTGATGCAAACGCCAAATCCGTAGAAGCAGGTCAGGCCGAGACTAAAGCCTCATAACGACGGAGCGCGCCGTGACCGCCTCAAAGGAACTGACCTTCGGAACACTCCACAACGTTATCGCCGGTTTATCACCCCTCAAATCTCTTGGATTGGCCTTTGTGGCCGGGGTCCTAACGATTTTTACGTTCGCTCCGTTTCACATCTGGCCCATTTATATCGCAGCGATCTCACTTCTGGTCTGGTTGATTGATGGCGCACGCCTCCAAACCAAATGGCGCAAAGCTGTTTTCCTGCGGGGCTGGGCGTTCGGAGCTGGCTTCACGCTTTCGAGCATGCATTGGCTTGTTTCGCCCTTCCTGGTGCAGCCGGAACAGCACATCTGGTTCATCTGGATGCCGCTGATCCTGATGCCTGCGGGTCTTGGTCTATTCTTCGGGCTGGGATCACTTCTGGCAGGGTTGTTCTGGTCGCAAACAGCAGGCCGAATATTTGTCTTCGCAGCAATGCTTTCAGTGACAGAACTTCTTCGCGGTATCGTTTTCGGTGGGTTTCCCTGGAACTGGCCGGGAATGATCTGGGCGCCAGGGCAGCCTATCTCCCAAATCGCGTCGCTGATGGGTCTGACAGGGCTTTCGGTCATCACCTTGTTCATTTCCGCTGCGCCTGCGGCACTCGCTGATTATCGCCCTCAGGGCGGCGTGGTTGGCCGCGTTCTTCCATTGTTTCTGACGGTTGTGATCACCGGAACCGGTTGGGCCTGGGGTACCCAACGCCTTCTTACAGACTTTGACTCTGAGACACTGCCTGTTCGCATTATCGATGTTGAGATTGATCAGTCGCAGAAATATCCAACCGATCCGCAGGGGCGGATCAATGAAACAATAGCGCTGCGCGAGGCAGCGGCGAAAAATATCCTTGCTGCGTATCTCGAAGGCATGGGCGATGATTTTCCCGGTGAGCCGCGCCTTGTCGTCTGGCCAGAGTCAGCCCTGCCAGTTCCTCTGTTGCAAGACCCAGACACACTGGATGCTGTCACGCTTCAACTAGGGGGTCGACAACTCATCGCTGGCACGACGCGAGTCGATCAATATTCAGGCAGCCAGCCAGTCTGGTATAACAGTCTGGCGGTTTTGGACGAACGCAGTCGCTTACGCGGTGCAAGGTCCATTTATGACAAACACAGGCTTGTGCCTTTCGGTGAGCTTGCCGCCGCAGACTTCATTCCATTCGGTCACGCGATCAGTGCCATTCTCCCCGGCGCATTGCAGCAGCAGGCCACTGCAGGGTTTCGACCCGGTCCAAGAGCAACGACATTGGAGCTTACTGACGAAATCAAATTCCTCCCGCTGATTTGTTACGAAGCGCTGTTTCCCGGACTGGTCCGGTCCGGCGTTGCGGACGCCGACCTTTTGGTTAACATTTCTATCGACAGTTGGTTTGGCTCAGGTATAGGGCCCGAACAGCATTATGCTCAGGCCAAGTATCGTTCAATTGAAACAGGCAGACCTTTAGTAAGAGGCGCAAACCTTGGGAAATCTGGTGCAAACAACTTGTATGGTGAAGAAATACAGTCAAATATTAACCAAGTAAAACATGGTGAATTTACCGTAAAGGTTATCGACAGTTTTCTCCCGTTGCAGATACATAATACAACCTACAGTAGATTGGGCGAGCTTTTGACTTCTGTAGCTTTGCTGCTTTTGCTTTTAATTACTTATTTTTACAGACAGAAGGCTTGACACTTGCTATTCTGGAGAACAGACAACAACGCTTCCATCAAAAAATAGTGAAGTACCAAATATGAGTGACAACAAGCTTCCGAATCTTATTGATAAACATGTGGGTCGCCGAATCCGGTGGCGCAGACGGGAGCTGAAGCTGAGCCAGGAACGTTTGGGGGAAATGCTTGGTCTGACGTTTCAGCAAGTGCAGAAGTACGAAAAAGGGGTTAACCGGATTTCCGCCGGCCGCCTTTTCGATGTATCCAAAGTTCTCGATGTTTCGATCAACTATTTCTATCAGGGTGTAGATGAAGTTGGCGATCTGGCCGCACTCGGTGTGGCTGAAGACGAGGAACAAGGTGATCTGGCTGGCATGATTGACGCAAACGCGATCGATCTCGTGACAGCTTATCAGAGCATCCCGGATCCACGCCTTCGCAAATCTCTTCTGGACGCTGTTCGTGCAGCTGCTGAATCTTTCAGCCGCAATGCACAATTCAGACATGAAGAAGAAGAAGAAGTCTCCTAAGAGGCTTCACACTTCAGATTTCATTGTTACCCTATGCAAACGCCTCGTGGTTTACTAACCAAGAGGCGTTTTTTTGATGTTGGAGGAGCCCCCCATTGACCAGATCGTCATATCTCTTCACGAGTGAAAGTGTTTCCGAAGGCCACCCAGACAAGGTTTGCGACCGGGTGTCAGATGCCATCGTCGATCTGTTCATCGGTCGGTTCCCAGAAGCACGTGTCGCCTGCGAAACGCTGACCACAACCAATCTGATTGTTCTGGCAGGCGAGATGCGCATGCCAGAAGACCTGATGCCCTCACTTGAGGAGATGGAAGCAACTGCACGATCAGCTGTGAAAGATATCGGGTATCATCAGAAGGGTTTTCACTGGCGCACAGCAGAATTGATCAATCGTCTTCACGCTCAGTCCGGTGATATCGCCATGGGTGTCGATGCGGGCGAGAATAAAGAAGAGGGCGCGGGCGACCAGGGCATCATGTTCGGGTTTGCCACGAATGAGACGCCTGAACTCATGCCGGCGCCGATCACGTATTCGCACCAGATCCTTAAGCGCATGGCTGAACTCCGTAAATCAGGGGAGCAGCCAGAGTTTGAACCCGACGCCAAATCTCAGGTGACATTGCGCTACGAAAACGGCCGTCCTGTTGGCGTGGAAAGCGTTGTGGTCTCGACCCAGCACAAATACGGCTTCACACCGGACGATATCCGCGAACTGGTTCGCCCTGTCGTACACGAAGTTCTGCCTGAAGGCTGGTTCCCACCTGAAGCCGAATTCTATGTGAACCCAACAGGCAACTTCGTAATCGGCGGCCCTGACGGGGATGCCGGCCTCACAGGTCGAAAAATCATCGTTGATACCTATGGTGGTGCAGCGCCCCATGGCGGCGGCGCGTTCTCGGGTAAAGATCCGACGAAAGTTGACCGTTCTGCAGCGTATGCCTGCCGCTACCTTGCCAAGAACGTGGTCGCGGCTGGTCTGGCAGACCGATGCACCATTCAGGTGTCCTATGCGATCGGCGTTGCGAAACCGCTCTCTCTCTATGTGAACTGTGAGGGCACAGAAAAAGCAAAACCGGAAAAGATCGAAAACGCGCTTCGCGACCTTATGGATCTTTCGCCAAAAGGTATCCGGACCCATCTGCAACTGAACCGCCCGATCTATGAACGCACAGCAGCATATGGTCACTTCGGTCGGGAGCCAGATGCGGATGGCGGTTTCTCCTGGGAGAAAACCGACCTCGCAGATCAACTCAAATCCCTGCTCTAGCGACAGCTCAGGCGGTCTGCACACCATGACGGATCATTCGCATCATCGCGACATTCGCACATTCGGGCGTCGCGATGGCAGACCCCTTTCCTCTCGGCAAAAGCATCTCTTTGAGACGCTCATGCCAAAGGTCGCCCTTCCCACCGAAGATGCGCTCGATTTTCACACTCTGTTCGGTGATCAACGCGACGTCTGGCTGGAGATCGGCTTCGGCGGTGGCGAACACCTGATCCGGACCGCTCGGCAGAACCGGAATGTTGGCATTATTGGCGCAGAACCCTTCATTGAGGGTGTTGCCAAAGCCCTGACCGGCCTCGATGAGCACAATCTTTCAAATGTCCGCCTGCATGCGGACGATATCCGTCTGGTTCTGCCACACTTTCCGGGCGACAGCCTGAAACGCGTCTTCATACTGTTCCCAGACCCCTGGCCGAAACGCCGTCAACAGAAGAGACGTCTGATACAACCGGACTTTCTGGATGAACTAGCGCGTATTATGGCACCCGGCGCGACACTAAGATTTGCGACAGACGTGAAAAGTTATGCCGATGAAGCGCTCTGGCAAATTCAGCGATGCGGTCATTTCGACTGGCTGGCCGAAAAAGCCTCTGACTGGCGAGATGATCCGGAGGATCATGAACCCACTCGCTATCAGCTGAAAAAACTTGGCGATTGTGAGCCTGTCTGGCTGGAATTCACGCGTAGGACAAATCAGGCCATATAGTCAGAGACACTCTGTCGCCATGAGGCCTGAACCATGTTCGAGAACCTTCAGGACATTCTGACAAGTTTCGCCGCCTTGTTGTGTGGCTTTGCCACGGGTGGCGCTTGGATCGGGGTTGTCGTCGTTCCCAATGAGTCATTTGACCATATGGACTATTCTCGCGCGGACCGGCATGTCCGGGATGTATTGAAGTCCGGATCGACAGCCATTGCAGGTACGCTGCTGGCTGCAAGTGCATTCGCGGTGCTGGGCGGTTCTTTTGGCGCGGCCGCTATCGCCGCGCTCGCCTGTTTCGGATTTTTTACGAACCGTTGGACCCTGTCAAAGCGCACCGAGCCTTCGTCACCACCCGGCACGCGACAGCGAAAGAAAAGTCAGCGTATCGTCGCTGTCGCCTTATCGCTCATGTTCGGCTTGGCCGCCGCGGCGGCGGGCATTATGGCGGTGTTTGGCATCTGAAGCTATTGCGCGACCCAGCCACCATCCATGGACATCAACGTGCCATTGATCTGGTCTGCCGCCGGAGTGCACAGGAAGTGCGTAAACTCCGCAACCTGCTCGACGGTGACAAATTCCTTGGTTGGTTGCGCCGACAGGATCACGTTGTTCTTCACGTCTTCTTCTGAGATACCCCGCGCCTTGGCTGTATCTGCAATCTGTCCGTCCACGAGAGGTGTGTGAACATATCCCGGGCAAACAGCGTTACAGCGGACACCGTCCTTTGCGGCTTCCAGCGCAACAGTTTTTGTGAATCCCGCAATACCGTGCTTCGCAGCCACATAAGCCGATTTGTAAGGCGAAGCGACCAAGGCATGCGCAGAGGCAATATTGATGATCCGCCCCCATTTCTGAGACTTCATATGAGGAAGGACATGCCGTGTCGTGTGGAATGAAGACGACAGATTGAGCGCAATGATCAAATCCCACTTTTCAACAGGGAAGTCTTCAACAGGGCTCACATGCTGAATGCCAGCATTGTTTACCAGAATATCCACTGCGCCGAGCTTGGCTGAAATTTCGGAGAACATATCGTCAATCGCGCTGACATCTGTCAGGTCGGTACCGAGATAAATGGCCTTAATGCCAAAATCTTTTTCCAGAGACGCGCGAAAAGCTTCGATTTCTGTAGCATCACCAAAGCCATTAATGACGAGATTCGCGCCTGCTTCAGCAAGTCGAGTGGCAATTGCCTTGCCGATTCCGCTTGTTGATCCTGTAACAAGCGATGTTTTTCCTTGAAGCACAATCAATCTCCCTGAATAACGGATATGCACGAAACGCAAAAATTCAACAAGTGTTCAATGCAATGCCTGTGACATAAGGGAAAGAGAATGAACGCGGCAATACAATCATTCATTCATGGTTTCGACAATTTTCTGGTTAGTTCAGTCGCCGCCGGAGTCTTATTGATCGTTAGCTGCGTTGTTTATGTCATTCTGACGCCAATGAAAGAGATGGAGCTCCTTCGTAATGGGAATGCTTCAGCCGGTTTGGGGTTAGCCGGTGTTATCATTGGTCTGGCGATTCCGATCAGCTCCGCACTGGCGACAAGCGTCTCTCTTTTTGACCTTCTGATCTGGGGAGTCGTGGCGCTTCTGATTCAGCTTTTATCTTTCCGGATTGTCGACCTCATTCTGAAAGATTTGCCAAAACGGATCGAACGGGATGAAGCAGGCGCAGCCATTTTGCTGATTGCCGTAAAAATTTCGTCTGCCATGATTATCGGCGCGGCACTTTGGGTTCCCGCACCTGTCATCTCGTAAGAGGCCTGCGTTTTGAGGATCCCTGACTGGTTTATCTACACAGTTGTCCTTGTCGGTGTTTTATATGCGCTGACATCGCGAGGCGATCAGGCCGACGCGCCACCAGCAATTCCTGAGGAGCAACAACTGCCCGATGTTGTGCTTCCTGATCCATCCATGTTTGACGAACAAGTTCTTGTCGAGGTTGACGAAAGTGTCGGCCCGAGCGTCGGAACCGCTTTTTCGGTCGCCCGTTCCGGAATGTGGCTGACCGCGCGTCATGTTGTAGATGGATGCGACGATATCGCGATCCGGGTAGGGCCGAACCGCATGATCAGAGTCGACCGATACGAGACCTATCAGAGCGGCGATCTCGCGCTGCTTTACACACAAGGCGGGCCAGAACCCACGAAACTCGATCTCGATAGCGCTCTGAAGATCGGACAATTCGGATATCATATCGGGTACCCTCAAGGCCGACCAGGTGAGGTCGCGTCACGGCTCATGGCCAGGTCCCGCCTCGTTTCCCGTGGTCGCTATGATACCTCTGAACCTGTTCTCACCTGGGCAGAATCCGGTCGTACGAGAAATATGACTGGTTCACTGGGCGGAATTAGTGGTGGCCCGATATTTGACGAAGAAGGCGAAGTCATTGGCGTGACAGTCGCTGAAAGTCCCAGACGCGGTCGTATTTACACAACCGCGCCCAAGGCTGTTCAGGCGTTTCTGGACAATGAAGCTGATTATCCGATCGACGGGGAACAATCACGTAGTATGACAACCCGGAATTATGGCGGCGAGGGAGACCGATTGCGCCGGAACCTCAGCGTTGTCAAAGTTATCTGTAGCGCGAGGTCCTGAAGAATATGCGTCCATTTGCAGACCGGTTAATCGAAGCGGTTCGGGATTACGGACCATTGTGCGTCGGCATTGATCCGCACCCCAGCCTGTTTCCGCAACTGTTTGGAAAGCCAAGTGCCGGAGCAATCGCTGTATGGGCGGATGGTATTATCGAACAAGCCGCTGGCGAAGTTGCCTGCATCAAACCACAGGCGGCGTTCTTTGAAATCTGGGGCAGTGCCGGAATGGCCGCTCTTGAGCATGTCTGCAAAACGGCACGGGATGCGGGCTTGCTTGTTATCCTCGACGCCAAGCGAGGCGACATAGGCTCCACCGCAAAAGGCTATGCGGACGCCTATCTGGGTGAAAATGCTGCCTGTCCATGTGATGCACTCACCGTGAATCCATATATGGGTCTCGAAACCCTGACACCATTTGTCGATACGTCAGCTGCAAACGGACGTGGTATTGCTGTGCTGACAAGAACCTCCAATCCGGGGGCTGCCGATATTCAGGAACTCGAGGTCGATGGCGACCCGATCTATATTCGAATGGCGCGCGAATTTCATGCTGCAGGAGCCTGTCTGAAGGGACAGACAACATCCTGGTCAGGTATGATGCTGGTCGCAGGTGCCACAGCACCTCAGGAGGCCCGCGAAATCCGCCATGCGGCGCCCGATAACCTTCTCCTGGTTCCCGGCTATGGCGCACAAGGTGCCGGCGCGGAGCAAGCTGTAGCGGGATTTGTACCTGTGAATGGCATGCTCGAAGGCGGCGTTGTGAATGCGTCGCGATCAGTGACATTTCCTCAGGCCGCGCAGACAGCGACAACCGTTGAAAGCTGGAGTTCATCTATCCATGATGCGATCTGCCTTGCACGGGATGATCTTCTGAAAGCGACTCGACTGTCTTCAATTTAAGCGGCAAACTGAGAATACTGCGGACCGGAGATGGCCATGCATATTCTGATGATGATTATCGGCGTTTTGAGTACTATTGGTGTCATCATCTGGCGTATCCAGATGGCAACACATGCGGCCAAGGAAATTGGCGATTTCGCCAAGGGGGCCGCAAATTTGCCGCGGAAGCTGGCCTTCAGGCGGAAAACCGGGAAAGCCGGTTCTGACCTTGTCACCGATCCACGCGAAGCGGCGGTGGTTCTGATGCTGGAAATGGCCCGCGCGAATGGTGAGGTAACCGCCGATCAAAAGGCCGCAATTCAGGATATTATCTGCGACCAGTTCGGCTTCTCTTCTGACGAAGCTGAAGAGGTTTTGGTTCAGGCATCATGGGTCAGCGCCCCGGAGGCTGGCACAGACAAGCTGGTTCGTCGGATGATCAAGCTCATCTGCGCGAATGTGACCCACGAAGAAGTTGTCGAGCTGGATGGTATGCTCGAACGCATTTCTGAAGTGGATGGCCTGCCAAGCTCTGCTCAACTGGACGTGCTTCAGGCCTTCCGCCGACAAACCGGCGTCATGACCTGATTTGACCTCTTACCAGCTGCCAATATTTTCCGCGCTCGCCCATGGCTCTTTCGGTGCGAGCGGTTTGCCTTTCTGAAGCAGTTCAACCGAAATACCGTCCGGTGACCGCACGAATGCCATATGGCCATCACGCGGAGGGCGGTTGATCGTGACGCCCATATCACTCAGATGCTCAACTGTTTCGTAGATATTGCCCACCTGATAGGCCAGATGCCCGAAGTTCCGGCCACCAGAATAGGACTCAGGATCCCAGTTATACGTCAATTCCACCATCGGAATACCTTCCTTGAGTGGAGATCCATCAGGATCAAAATTGATCCGGTCGAGATCCTGCGGTGCCGCCAGAAAAACAAGCGTGAACCGACCAGCCTCAACCTCTTTGCGAGAGACTTCCTTCAGCCCAAGCCCATCAACGAAAAACGAAAGTGTTTTTTCCAGATCTGCGACGCGGATCATGGTGTGCAAATATTCGATCGACATAATAATCTCCAGGCAGTTCAGTTGGTCGCCAGACGCTGTTTTTCGTCGGCCCATTCAACTTCGAAATTGGTTTTCCGGCCTTTGTGATAGGCGCGCGCATAAACGCCCGCAACAAGCACCAGGCCGAGCATGCATCCCACAGCCAGATAGAATGAATGGATGAGCGTTCCCTCGGCGAAGACGCCATCTGCACTCGTCAGATAATAGAGGCGCACCCAAAGTGTATTGAGCAACCAGACCACAATCGGAAGCGCGATGACAGCGGTGACACTCGCCAGCCAACGGTAAATGGAGACGCGCAGGATGCTCGTTTTCAGATATGCGGTTTCAAAAGGCTCATAGGGCTCTGTCGCGGGAAACTCACCACGCTGAAGCGCGGCAGCGTAGACTTTGCGCGCCTCAGCCTTGACGCCGAAATAGGTCCAGACAATCAGACCAGCCCAGAGAAGAAACAGGGCAACCAGGCCAAGGATGATCAATTGCAAAGATTTGCTCCATTATCACTGCTCAGCCGGTTCGGGCTGCGCCATATTCGGCTTCAAGTGCCAACATGGTCCGTTTTCGTCTCACGCCCCAGTGATAATTATGTAGCCGACCATCCGAAGCCAAGGCCCGATGACAGGGAATAAACCAGCTAATCGGATTTGCGCCCACTGCAGTACCGGTCGCACGGGCAGCTTTTGTATTGCCGATCATGCTGGCAAGCTCACCATAGGTGCGGGTTTCACCGACCGGAATTTCCAACAAAGCCCGCCAGACCTGCCGCCGAAACGGCGTTCCAAACAAAGCGACCGGCACTGTGGCGCTCGGTTCGAAGACTTTCTCAGCGAAAGCTTCTGCGGCGTGGTCATCGTGACGGATATCGGCATTTGGATAACGTGAAACCAGGTCAGCAAAGGCATCTGCTTCTGCGCGTCCGGTATGCTCGCCATCTCTCGCAACGATTTCAGGTCGCTCATCAATGAAGCCCAAAGCCGTGAGACCACGATCAGAAAACAGGAATACGCCCTTCCCGAAAGGTGTTGGGCCTTTACCAATCGTGAGTGTGACGTTCCGACCGCCTGATCCAGCCTCACCAGGCGTCAGAGCTTCATGTGCAATGAACAGGTCATGCAGACGCGATGGCCCGGAAGCCTCGACCTCAAAGCTGGCATCCAGAACACTGGCGCCTTCGCGGAGCAGTTCACCCGCTGCAGCGTGCGCATGAGCTGACACATATTGTTTCGGTGTCAGGCCGGCCCAGCGGGTGAATTCTCGTTGGAAGTGAAAGGGCGAGAGGCCGAACTCTTCAGCCATTTCATTGAGGGTTGGCCTTACCTTCCAGTTATCACCCAGAAAGCTAAGCACCTTTGCCATGCGGTCATAAGCAACACAGCGTTCATCGAGCGGGACATATCGTAAAGTATCTTGGGTCATACATCCCTCATGCCATCAGAGCACCCGTGGTCTCCACCCGATTCTTGCCGGGCCAGATCAGACAGGATCAGCAAAGCGTTCCATTCTGGCATCACGTTGCGCGGCACGAATGGCGTCCGCCAGGCTCGCTCGTTCTTCAATTGTCAGAAATCGCCCGATCACATAGGCCTCTCGTTTATGAGCAAGCGTCAACCAGCTATGCACAGTCAGCGGCTCCTTGAGCTCGACGCGCGTAAAGGCTGCAGGCAGTTCAATATTGGAGGCGTGCCCCTTCGGATTGACGTGATCAACCCGAACATGGTCCGCGGTAACGCGAACGCGAGTCCATTGGCGCTGATATTTGAAACAAAGCTTGAAAGCGATCCAGAGCCCGACGGCACCAATCGCGAGAAACCCGACAATCGGAAACGCCCCAAGGCTGAGATACATCATCCCGGTAAAAAAGCTGAACGCTCCAAAGATCATCATGAAGATTATAAACCCGGGATGGCTCAGCGACTTGTTCGGTCTAAGCAGAGCATCAAGATAAACGGGTATCGTTTCGTCATATTCTGGCATCGGGTGTCTCTGTCCGGGCTTGTCTTGACGAGCAGTTTTCGGAATACCTTCCGACGACCTCCGCTTATATCAACGGAAGATTGACCGCCAGATTATGCCAGCAGCTCCGCAAAAGAAAACGAAAAAACGCGTTTCCCGGCCTCGCCGGTTTACGAAGGACAAAGCCGCAGAGCTGTTCGCGATTCTCGCCGAGGATCGGCCCGACCCCAAAACCGAACTGGACTTCGTCAATCCTTACACCTTGGTCGTTGCCGTCGCCCTTTCTGCACAAGCGACTGATGTTGGGGTGAACAAAGCGACCAAAAACCTCTTCAAGATCGCAGACACGCCAGAAAAAATGCTGGCGCTTGGTGAGGCTGGGGTTTGTGAGCACATCAGGACGATTGGTCTGTGGCGGAATAAAGCCAAAAACGTCATCGCCCTTTCACAAATGATCCTCGACGAATTTGACGGTGAAGTACCGCAAACACGAGAAGAGCTCGTCAAACTTCCTGGTGTAGGGCGGAAAACCGCCAATGTCGTATTGAATGAAGCCTTCGATCAGCCAACGATTGCTGTCGACACACACATATTCAGGGTCTCGAATCGGACTGGTCTTGCGCCAGGGAAAAATCCTGATCAGGTCGAAGACCAGCTTGAAGCAGTTGTACCAGACGAATATCGCAAAGGCGCGCACCACTGGCTTATCCTGCATGGACGCTATACCTGTCTAGCCCGCAAGCCAAAATGCTGGCTCTGCCCGATCATTCATTTGTGCAAATTCAAAGAGAAAACGCCAGATCCGGAAATCAAGCCCGCAACATCGTCACTTGGCCCTCGCCAGACACGAGGCTGATTTCAGGTCAGTTCGACTGCGAGATTGTCTTTTTGATCGCCTGACTGAGAATTGAATAGTCGTAAGGCTTAACGACAATCACCACGGAAGGATAAAGCTGAACAAGGTTTTCCGTCTTGTCATACCCTGTGATGAACAGAAACGGCACACCTCTTTCAACCAGTTTGTCAGCCACTTCCGTACTGGTCTGCCCACCCAGATTGATGTCCAGCACAGCGAGATCAAATTGCGTTTCATCTATGAAACGTAGCGCCTGCTCGACATTGTCGGCGACAACAACACCCTCAGCACCGATTTCCAGAAGCAGAGCCTCGGTATCGAGCGCTATGACAGGGTTGTCTTCTAATAACAGCACTTTTCCGCTGCAGTGGCGCACAGTCTCTACCTTTTTTCAGAAAATCGCCCTGCCACACACCAGGGAAAGAAGTGGAGCGTACGGCCCCGAAGCTTGCGTTGAAGATTTTTTCGATCAACGCAGCTGAGTTGTTTCTTGAGGGTTAGGATCAACGCGCCAAGTTTGCGATAACATAGATCAACCAGACTGCTTTCAACCAGGCAGCTGCACCAAGTTCAGGCGTGCAGTTGTTTCAGGAGTTCTCGCGCAAACCTTTGTCCAAGATCACTCGACTGTTCGGGATAGAGATACGGTTCGATAAGCTCGAGCTCCATCAGCATGAGCTCACCTGTCGCCGCGCGGACCATATCCACCCGTGCGAACAAGGGTTGGTCTGGCAGTGTACCAAGGACACGGGTCGCCGCCTTCACATCAGCCTTTTCCGGGGTGACCCGAGCTTCGCGACCACCAAATGCGGCCTGGATACGATAGTCGCCAGCGCGCGGGGTCTTGATCAGCGTATGGGAAACGTCTCCACCAATCATGATAAAGCTAAACTCACCCTCAGTTTCGATCGACGGAATGAAGGGTTGGATCATCGTGGGGTGGGGAGAGTCGGGCGCGGGATCGCCCGGCTTCAGAATGAATTGATTAGCAGAGCTGGCGCTGACTTCTCGCTTCACGACCAGTTTGTCCGTTCCAAAAGCCTCAAAGGCAGATTCAAAATCGTCTGGATAAGGCCGATCTGACCAGATAGTTGGGATCGTGCGGATGCCAGACGCTTCCAGATCTCGCAAATATCGCTTCCGACAATTCCATCGGACCAGTTCAAGCGGATTGAATAACTGCGTTTTTGACGCGGCAATCCTGGAGAGTGCAGATAAAAACTCGGCCAACCGATCGTGATAGTCCCATGTGGTACCAACAATAACTGCGTCAAATTCCGACCAGTTTGTAGATGGGTCATCCCAGCTTACGGCAGTCAGAGCATGCCCGGCTTCAGTCAAACCGTCGCGTAAGCAATTGAGCTGCAGAGCATGTTCTGCCTGTTCGACAGTGTGGGTCGCTTCACCGCGAAAAAGCTCGCCAGAGGTCAGAAAAGCAATGGCCATGGTTTTCTAAACACAATCATGATAGCAGATTGAATCGTTTGGATAACGAACGAAAAGATAAAACAACCGAACAGGGCCTCTAATGAGTGAAACCTACGATATCATCGGTGTAGGAAACGCGATTGTCGACATTATTGCATCAGTGCCCGACGGGTTTCTGATCGAACACGAGATCCGAAAAGGCGGCATGACGCTGGTCGAACAGTTCCAGGCAAATGATCTGGCGCGCGCCTTTGGTGCGAACGGTCGCCGCGTTTCAGGTGGCTCGGGTGCGAACACAATTGCAGGCATAGCGAGTTTCGGCGGGTCGACTGCTTATATCGGCAAGGTCGGAAACGATGCGCTTGGAAAATTCTTCCGGAAAGATATGGAGCGTCACCAGATCTATTTCGAAACCCCCGCTCTTGAAGAAGGCCCCGGAACTGCCCGATGCATGATTGCCGTCACACCGGATGGCGAACGGTCTATGAGCACCTATCTCGGCGCATCAACTGAGTTCACGACTGAAGATGTTGATGCTGAAGTCATCAAGGCTTCGAAGATTCTCTATCTGGAGGGCTACCTCTTCGACAAGGAAGCCGCCAAGGAAGCCTTTGTTCACGCCGCTGCGATCGCCCACAAGCACAACAAGAAGGTGGCTTTAACACTGTCTGACAGTTTCTGTGTCGAGCGACATCGCGCGAGCTTCCGTCACCTTATCAAAAACCATGTGGACCTGTTGTTCGCCAACGAAGCCGAGCTGTTGTCGCTTTACGAAACCACAGATTTCGACACTGCAATCAATTCATTGAGGCAGGATGCCTATGCAGCGGCGGTGACACGGTCTGCCAAAGGCTCTGTGGTCATTACACCGGGCGAAGTCATCAGCATGCCTGCGGAACCTGTTGCCAAAATCGTGGACGCCACGGGAGCCGGCGATCAATACGCGGCAGGTTTCCTGTTCGGATATGCAAAAAACCGCCGGATGCGTGATTGTGCCAAACTTGGTCACATTGCTGCCGCTGAGGTTATTGCTCATTACGGCCCACGACCGGAAGTCAGCTATCGCCAATTGGCTGTGAAAGCTGGTCTGCTCTAAGCAATCAGACCCATTGGCGGCTGGTCAACGCATCTTCAACGAAATCCAGCCTGTCCTGACCGAAATACAATTCACCTTCGACAAAGAATGTTGGCGCACCGAAAGCGCCACGTTCTATTGCGCTGGCGGTGTTCTGTTTCACGATCTCTTTGCTGGCATCTAATTCGGCAAGCTCAAACAAGGCATTTGCATCGAACCCTTCAGAGGTAAGAAGCGCTCTCGTCACGTCGGCCTTTTCAATGTTCTTAGGTTCACCCCACATGTGATGGAAGCACGCCCGGATAAAGCGCTCGGAATCCGGTGTATCCAGAAGGCCCGCACACATGCGTAAGTGGGTGAGAGTGTTCAGCGGAAAATCGGGATTAAATGTCCAGGGTAGCCCAAAACGTTTAGCGTGACGGAGTGTATCGACGAAATAGAAATTCCGTTTCGCTGGAACTTCGCCTGGTGGCCGATTGCCATTGGCTTTCATGATTTCGTACAGCCAGATGGGTCGATAGTCGATCGTACAGCCTGTTCGCTCTTGGACGCCCTGAAGTCTGTGAAACGCGAAGTACGACATCGGGCTCACAAAATCGAAACAGAATTCTACAGTCGTCATCATAAATCTCCAATTTTATAAGTTGTATATACATCTATTGATATTTGCCAAGTCGGTTTAGAGGCGCATTTCTTATATGTTATGTCATGTTTTATAGGAGCCTACCCTGAAGCCGGAACTCAAAGACGTCTCAGACGACGTGTTCGTGATGATCACTGAATTTCATCTTCAATATAACTGCCAAGTTGGATTGGCTGTAGAAGATGACGGCCTGACCCTCATCGATACAGGTGGAACACGTTGGCTATACGAGCCACTGAAGGCAGCTCTTGAATTTTTCGACCGATCGGTCTCTTCTATTGTGCTTCAAGCAGGCGCAGCCTGGAAACACTTTGAAACATGCCTCTGAGCAGGCTTATTCTCCGACACGGACGAATTTAAGATCGATCGGTTTTGAAAGGCGTTTCAGGATGTCTGAACGCAATTAAGCAGGCTGCGGAGTCGGGTCACATGACTGCACTGGAGCTTTCGGCGTAGCGGTTCATCCGTGGGGCGAAAGAATTTCTAGCGCGATAAGTCACAACACTATCGAGTCCGCTCTAACCTCTGACAGCTACGCGCCAACACTTGTTAAACTTATCGCCGACTCAGTTTATATATGTGATATGACATATTCTTCTAATAGATTTCGGCACGCCATTCTTGCTGCACAGAGAAGTGGACATCGCGTATTGGGGAACCTCTTAAAGCCTCACGGCCTGACACCCGCCTGGGCCGAAGTTCTTACGGTTCTGAACAACCAGGGTGCCCTGACGATCAGAGAGCTAAGCCGTTATCTCATTTGCGAGGCCGATCATCCATCAAGACTGGTGTCGCGGATGGAAGCGAAAGGCTATCTCAAGCGAGAGACAAACCCGAATGACGGTCGCGCTTTTCTGATTTCACTCACCGAATCTGGCAAATCCGCAATGACAATTGTCGAAGGCGCAGAAGCCAGACTGGATCATTGGATCACCGGGCAGTTAACCACGGCTGAGCTTGATCAGATTTCTGATGTGTTTGAACAAATGCTTCGAAACACAAACGAAGGAAAAGCGCTGATACGCCGTTTTACATCAGACACCAACCCACACGTCTGATCGGAGTTTGTGTTCAAGTTTGTAATTGACAATCATTCTCAAGAATATATCCGAATGAAATTGAGAATGACTTTCAGCTTCCCCAACACAACGAGCTGACCCAAACCACGGAGTATATCCATGTCTTTTCGGCGCATCCTGTTCTGGAGCCACCTCGCAGCAGGGTTAGTGGTTGGTGTGTTTGTCCTGATCATGTCGGTCACCGGCATTGCTCTGATGTACGAAAACTCCATCGTGCTGGCTGTTAACGACAGTGTAAAAGTGGAAGCGCCGGAGAATACTGCGCCGATGACAGCCGATGAACTGGCTCAAGCTCAAACCGTACTGGATGCAGGTGATCGCGGTGTTTCATTAAATTGGGATAACAGAGAAAACGCCCCGATTATGGTGCGCGCAGGGCGTTCAACGCCGATTTCCATAAGCCCGTATACCGCTGAAATAGTCGAAAACCCAAGCTGGGCCGTTGATGACGCATTCCACTTTCTGATGGAAATCCACCGTTGGCTTGCCGCCGAAGGCGAAGCGCGTTCCACCGCGCGTGCGATCACAGGTGCGGCCAACCTCGCATTTCTGTTTCTGCTTTTGTCAGGACTTTATCTCTGGATTCCAAAAGCCTGGCGCTGGGTGTTTCTGAAGAACAATCTGTTCATGCGGAAAAGCTATCCGACCGGAAAGGCGCGCGATTTCAACTGGCACCATGTCTTCAGTATCTGGGCATCTATTCCGTTGTTTTTCATTATAATTTCGGGCGTCATGATCTCCTATCCATGGGCAGGTCAACTGATTTACACGGTATGGGGAGAAGAACGACCACAGCGCGGCGGACCATCAGGTGACGAAGTAACAGAAACTGTTGATCTGTCAGAACTCGCATCATTCCAGGATGGTTTCGAGGCTGTTCAGGCATTTGGCGATCGGAAATGGACCCGGATCACATTGAGCCTGCCATCAGATCCAGCTGCAACAACGCTGAGTTTCCAGCGCCATTATGGTGATCGAATTATCCCGCAACAGCGCGTCTCGATGACCTATGACCGCGCCACACAAGAGATTGTCGACGTTCGGACCTATGCCGATAACTCTCCGGCAACAAAAACCCGCATGTTCCTTCGGTTTGCCCATACGGGAGAACGGTTCGGACTTATCGGATCCACCATTGCCGGTCTTGCATCTCTGGCGGCGTGTTTCCTTGTCTATACAGGCTTTGCGCTCTCGTATCGACGATTGATCCGGCCGTTGTTTCGCAAAAAACCAACAGCCTGATCGGCGTTAAAGGATAAACCTCGACAGGTCGGCATCTGTTGCGAGATCGCCGACCTGACGCTGAACGTCTTCCGCAGTCAGATGAATGGTCTCACCCGAACGGTCTGGCGCAGTGAAAGAAATCTCATCCAGCAGACGCTCCATCACTGTCTGAAGACGGCGCGCACCAATATTCTCAACGCTTTCATTCACCTTGACTGCCAGATCGGCCAGCGCATCAATTGCATCCTCGGAGAACTCGAGCGTCACGCCCTCAGCTTCCATTAAAGCGGTATATTGCTTGATCAGGCTGGCTTCAGGTTCTGTCAGAATACGGCGGAATTCATCCCGCGTGAGCGCTTTCAGTTCCACACGGATAGGCAGGCGCCCCTGAAGTTCGGGCAGAAGATCGCTCGGTTTGGCGACATGAAAAGCACCGGAGGCAATGAACAGGACATGGTCTGTTTTGACTGGCCCTCGTTTCGTTGAAACCGTCGTGCCTTCGATGAGTGGCAGGAGATCGCGCTGTACACCCTCGCGAGAGACATCAGCGCCTCGACGCTCACCGCCGGCGGCGACCTTGTCGATCTCATCAAGAAACACAATACCGTCCTGCTCGACAGCGCGGATAGCTTCGCGAACAATGCTGTCTTCATCGAGAAGCTTGTCGCTTTCCTCATTCAGTAGAGGTTCGTAAGCGTCACTCACCTTCATGCGGACACGTTTCCGGCGACCACCCATGGCTTTGCCAAACAGGTCACCAAGATTGATCATCCCCATGGAGCCTCCGCCACCCGGGATATCCATCATATCCATTGGTGATCCGGTTTCGGCCATATCGATGTCGATCTCTCTATCGTCGAGCTCGCCGCTTTTGAGCTTCTTACGGAAGCTGTCCCGCGTGGAGGATTGCGCATTCTCGCCGACCAGAGCGTCGAGTACGCGTTCTTCGGCTGCTGCCTCAGCGCTGACACGAACATCTTCGCGTTTGCGGGTCCGAACCATGCCGATTGCGGCCTCGACAAGATCGCGGATGATCTGTTCAACATCCCGGCCCACATAGCCCACTTCTGTAAACTTCGTGGCCTCGACCTTCAGAAATGGTGCACGTGCAAGCTTGGCCAGACGACGGGAGATTTCGGTTTTCCCTACGCCAGTCGGACCAATCATGAGTATGTTTTTCGGAGTAATTTCTTCAGAAAGAGGTGGACCAACCTGTTTACGGCGCCAGCGGTTCCGAAGCGCAATCGCGACAGCGCGTTTGGCGTCTTTCTGGCCAACAATGAAGCGGTCCAGTTCGGATACGATTTCGCGGGGAGAAAACTCGGTCATACAGATGGGGCTCCGGTGGAGTCGTGAATATCAGACTGTTCAGTTAGGAAGGCTGGCCGCGTTATCCAAGCGCTGTTCGCACTGATCACGCCTCGGGCGGAAAAATTCGCGCCATGACACCCTGTTTCGGAAAGCCTGCGAGAAGAAGCTTTCTGGACGTTTTCCAGCCCGCACCCAGCAAGACCACCAACCCGCCGACAAGCAGCAACGGCCCCGCAAACCGCAGGAAGAAGGAGTCTCCAAATGCCTGGAACAGATTCCAGATCGACACCCCGAACGTAATGAGCCCCGAAATGATCAATGCGCGGCGATTGAGCGCCAGAGAGAGTAAGGTGAAGCCAATCAAAACACCCACCAATACGAGATGGATGGACACGCTTCCCAATTCACTTCCTTCCCCCAGAACACCTCTCAGACCGTAAACAATCTGAGGCGCTGCCGTGACATGCAGCCAGAAGCCGTTGTCGGACATACGGGTCGCGCGGTCCGGATCGCGCGCATCAAACCAGATGGCCACGAGCAGGGTCGCGATCCCAGTCGCGAGAAGCGTTCCAAATGCCGGGAAGAAGATCATCGCGACGATTGCGATCGGCAAAA
>NZUJ01000083.1 GCA_002701295.1 Ponticaulis sp.
CAGATATTTCCGCTAAAAAACCCGATGACGTAAAGCGGGGTTGAAGCAATCAGGGCGATCGCCGGAATCCAAGTGAGGCCTGTCGGGTGCCGTTCCCGCAACTTGTCAGCCAGATAGCCGGACAGGAAGACGCCAATCGCCGCCATGCCGCCCAGGATAATCCCGAATAGCAAGGACGCGTCCTGTTGGGACAGATCATGGGTTCTTCTGAAGAAGGAGACCGTGAACTGATTGAGGGCATAATTCGCAAAGACCGTAACTGTGGCTCCAAGAACGATGTGCACATACGTCGGTTTGCCGAGCAGGAGTTTCAGGGTGGAAATGAAGCTTACATGCTCGGTTGATTTCGCCAGTGATGGATCGGTGTATCCGCGAGGTGGTTCTTTGACTGTGAGCAAGACCAAAAGAGCCACGAGGATGCCCGGCAGTCCGACGACGATAAATGCCAGTCGCCAGCCATCTACCGTTTCCCAGTTGATACCGCCTGTGAGAAACGAGAGCCCGACCGTCTCCATGAAATTACCGAATGCCGGGCCGGTCAGCTTCTCTGCAATCGTGCCCCCAAATATGGCGGCCAACATGGTGCCCATAGGTACGCCCAAGGCGTAGACAGACGCGGCGGTACTGCGCGTTTTGGGTGAGTAGTAGTCTGACATAAGGGACTGTGAGGGCGGGGTACATCCGGCCTCACCGATGCTAACGCCTACGCGGAAGACGAACAACATCAGGAAAGATCCGGCAATTCCGCACAATGCGGTCATGAGGCTCCAGAAAGCTACTGAGGCTGCGATGATCCAGACCCGATTGTATCTTTCGGCAAGTCGCGCAATCGGAATGCCGAGAAAAGTGTACATCAAGGCAAAGGCGGGGCCGCCAAGCAGTCCCATTTGCCAGTCTTCCACCTCGAACGCCAGTTTGATGGGTTCCGTCAGAATGTTGATGATTGAGCGGTCAATAAAGTTGAAAATATAGACAAGCAGAAGTGAGCCGAGGACATAAGACCGATAGGTCCTGGTGCCATAGCCATCATTAGAAGCGACAGTTTCGGTGCTCATATTCCCCCCTGAGAATGATACAGCAAAGGGGCGTTTTTGAGCCCCTTTCTATGGTTTGTTCGCGTGACGTCGTCTTTGGACCTTACACGCCGATAGGTGGTTCTGCTTTGCTCCAGCGATCTTTGTAGAATGTTTTGCCTGCCATGAAGAAACAGAACGCGGCGATGCTGAACAACAATGCCGTTGCGGTCATGGAGAGTTTCAGTCCGTCGGCATAGGCCTGGCAAAATGCAGTCGCATTGGCATCGAGATCCGTCCCAGCACCTGCGCAGACTGCAGGGTTGAATTCTGAGGCCAGGTCGCTCAGTCCGGCAGCTGCAATCTGACTGGACATGAAGAAGTCAGACAACATGCCAACGGCCAGCGGACCAATACCATTGCCGATCAGAGACACCATAAGCAGAAGGATCGCGACTGAAGTTGCACGCGAGCGGGGTGAGGCAATTGATGTCGCAATGGAATATTGTGCGCCCAGATAGGAATAGTGGAACACGGCAGCCAGTATCCAGCCGATAAATGCAATCTGAATGGACGGTGCAAAATAAAAGGAGAAGACATAAAGCGGAATGGCAATTGTCAGATTCACCGCCGGCAACCAGGCCACAACTGAATGGTATTTTGACTCAAGTTTTTCGGAGATAAAGCCCCCAAGAAATGTGCCGACTGCGGCGGCTAGCGAGAGCGGTGCGCCGTAATTGATCGCGGCTTCGCGAACACCGATATCATAGACACGCTGAAGGAATGGCGCCTGAAAGCCCTGAATGCCGTATCCGACGAATGCCACAAATGCGGCACCAAAAGCGCCCCACCAGAAGGTCGGCTTGGAGCTGATTTCCTTGAAACCTTCGAGGAAGCCAGCCTTGGTATCGCTGTGAGAGCCGGGGAGTTCTGAGTATCCACGCGGTGGTTCACGAACGGTCAGCCAAAGAATTAGTCCGATGAGAATTCCGGGTGCGCCGACAATGACGAACGCAATGCGCCAGCCGCCAATATTCTCCCAATCAAGGCCGCCAAACAGGAACTCGAGGCCGATTGAGTTGAGCCAGGCGCCGAATTCAGCCCCATCAATTCCAGCAATTGTGCCGCCGAATACCTGAGCCAACACAGCACCTAGGGTCACGCCCATGGAGTAGATGCCGATAGCATTCGCCCGGCTCTTCATAGGGAAGTAGTCAGTGATGATAGAGTTGGCTGGCGGGGTGCCCCCTGCTTCACCAATGGCGACACCGATGCGGAAGATGACCAGCCAGAGGAAGCTGACTGCGAAGCCACAGAAGGCCGTCATGAGAGACCATACAATCACACAGACTGTGATGACGAACACACGGTTGGCTCTGTCGGCCCACATGGCGAGCGGTATCCCCATCAGAGCGTAGAAAATGGCGAATGGAGGGCCGTATAAGAAACCGAACTGACTATCCGACAGACCGAGCTCATTGATGATCGGCTGAGCAACGACCGTAATCAATGTTCGGTCGATGAAGTTCAGTGTATAAATGAATGTGAGAGCCAACAGAACATAGGTTCTGTATGGCTTGGTCCCATAGCCGGTTACATGGCCCTGGGCTGCTGCCGAATCGCTCATGATTTCTCCCTACGTTCCTGAGGAACGTTAAATATAGTTTTGTATCGCGGACGTTACCGGCAATTGCGGGAATAGCAAGCGGCAACGCCGATCAAGGGAAGTTTTGCAAATCAGGAGACTGTCTAACTCAGATCAGGCCGCTGGCCTTCATGCTGAAGACCCCTTGTTTACCAACAACCAGATGGTCATGGACACGCACGTCGAATGGTTCGAGCGAATCCATAACGTCGCGTGTCATGGAAATATCTGCCTGAGACGGGGTAGGGTCTCCGCTCGGGTGATTGTGCACCAGAATGATTGAGCTTGCGGATAGGTCGATGACGCGTTTTGCGATTTCCCGGGGATAGACCGGCGCATGGTCAACAGTGCCGCGACCGAGTTCCTCATCGGAAATCAGGCAGTTTTTGCGATCCAGAAACAAAACGCGGAAGCTCTCGGTTACGTCGTGTTGCAAGCGAACGCGAACATATTCCTGAACCTTGCTCCAGGATGACAGGACTTCGGAGCGAGCGACTTGCTCTTTCGCGACACGCAGGTGCAATTCATGAACCGTCTTCAGATAGACAGCGAGCGCCGGTCCGACACCATCGACAGTGTATAGAGTTTTCTCGTTCGCGGCGAATACTGCAGAAAGCCCGCCGAATGCATCTATCAGTCGCTTGGCGAGCGGCTTCACATCCTTTCGCGGAATAAAGCCGGTCAGCAGGAGCTCGAGAAGTTCATAGTCGGCCAGTCCAGCGCCCCTGGTTTCGCTGAACTTCTGGCGCAGCCTGTCGCGATGTCCGTGATAATGCGGCGTCGCTTTGGCGGTGCTGTTCGATTCTGAGTCGGGAAACAGAGAGGAAGCCGGTTTTTCCTTCACGATGTCTGTCCCCCAAAACCCGGAAATATCAGTTCGCTTTGTGTGGGGTGTGAAGCCCGGTTGGTGACGTCGTGAAAATCTCAACGCCGTCTTCAGTTACGCCGACTGAGTGCTCAAACTGTGCGGATAGTGACCTGTCGCGGGTGACGGCTGTCCAGCCATCGGGCAGGATCACCGTATCTTTTCGCCCCAGGTTCAGCATCGGCTCAACCGTGAAGAACATGCCCGGCTGAAGTTCTGCGCCTGTGCCGGCGCGGGCCGAGTGTACGACGTTTGGTTCGTCATGGAAAACGCGACCGAGACCATGTCCGCAGAAGTCCTCGACAACTGAGACGCGGTTCTTGTGAGCATATTGCGTGATGGCGGCACCAATGTCGCCGACCCGAATACCGGGCTTGATGATCGAAATACCCGCCATCATGGCATCATAGGTGACATCCATGAGGCGAGACGCTTTGCGCTTCACATCGCCGACACCATACATGCGAGATGTATCACCATGCCATCCATCGACGACAACCGTGACGTCGATATTGGCAATATCTCCTTCCTTGAGGAGCCGGTTTCCCGGTATGCCGTGGCAGACGACATGGTTGATTGAGATGCATGAGCCGTGGCGATATCCGCGATAGCCGACGGTTGCGGACGCTGCGCCATGATCGCGCACAAACTCCAGAATGAGATCATCCAGATACTGAGTTGCGACATCAGGCTTCACATGCTCGGCAATCATGTCGAGGCAAGCGGACGCTACCTGGCCGGCTTTGCGCATGCCTTCGAAATCTTCGGCTTCATGAATTCTGATGCCGTTGACGCGTTTTGCTGCAATCGTATCCAAAAGTTTTCTGCTCCTGCGGCGGGTCGATTTGCCATCAACCCACGTGTTCAAGTCTTGTCTGACCCGAAAATTGATACATCTCTGAGGGGGTCAGTTACAAACCCAAACTCTACCATAGTTCTTCAACAGACGCGAAATAGCGAGTTTCCCAATGTCCAATTCGAAAAATGCCGCTGTTCTGTTGATCGGTGATGAACTTCTGTCCGGCCGCACCAGAGATATCAATCTTCAGAATATTGCCCGATATCTGGGGCCGCTCGGAATTCAGGTCAAGGAAAGCCGAACAATTTCAGACGACAGAGACGCCATCATATCGACTGTGAATGATCTCCGTGGACGTTATGATTATGTGTTCACCACTGGAGGCATTGGCCCGACGCATGACGATATTACAGCTGACTGCGTCGCCGCTGCTTTTGAAGCGAATATCGACGAGCGCGAGGACGCCCTCGCTATTCTGACTGAGCACTACAATCGTACGGGTATTGAGTTCACGGATGCCAGAAAGCGGATGGCGCGAATTCCTGATGGCGCCAGTCTCATCAAAAACCCGGTGTCGAGTGCTCCGGGTTTTCAGATTGGCAATGTGTTCGTCATGGCAGGTGTCCCATCGATTGTCCAGGGCATGCTGGAAGATGTCGGTCATCGGCTCGAGGGCGGGCAGGTCGTGTTGTCATCCGGATACAGGATTGCAGGCGCGAAAGAAGGAGAGATGGCCCAACCTCTCGGTCAGATCGCAAAGGCGCATCTTAACGTCTCTATTGGTTCCTATCCCTGGTATGATGGTCCGCACAACACGGGTGTAAATATCGTCGTGAGAGGAGCAGATCGCTCAAAAATCGATGCAGCACTTGCGGATATTACCGATATGCTCGACGGCATGTCGCTGGGCTTTGAACCGGTCAGCACTCTTTGAAGGCTTGACGATAGCTTGCTATCGCGCGAAGTCCTCATCAGTCTGATGCTGAGGAGGAAACACAGATGTCGGAAGCGGTAATTCTCGTTGAACGCATGGATGCGGTGGCGCTTGTCACTCTGAACCGACCGAAGGCGCTGAATGCGCTGAGCAAGGACCTGCGCGCGGCGATCTGCGAGACATTTGATGATCTGGCGAAAGATGAGACCATCCGCGCAGTAGTGCTGACGGGAGCAGGCGAAAAGGCCTTTACGGCAGGTGTGGACCTCAAGGAAGCCGGACAGACCGGTTTTGCGCTTGGGGCAGACGGATCCAACATTGATATGGCCAAGTCTCTGGGCGATTATCCCTGGCCCATTATTGGCGCGATCAACGGCTATGCCATTACGGGCGGATTTGAACTCGCGCTGATGTGCGATGTTCTGCTTGCGTCAACCAACGCCAAATTCTCTGACACCCATGCTCATGTCGGCATTGTTCCGGGATGGGGCTTGTCTCAGAAACTGTCTCGTCTGATCGGCACATCTCGCGCCAAGGAACTGTCATTCACAGGCAACTTCCTGGATGCAGAGACTGCTGAAAAATGGGGACTCGTGAACCATGTTTATCAACCAGATGAACTCGTGCCTGCCGCGCTGAAGCTTGCAGAAGACATGACAAAGACGCAGCCTGTGTTGCTCAAAAAATACAAAGCGCTCATCGATGACGGTATGAAAATGCCGTTCGGTGACGCGTTGAAAGAGGAAGTGCGCCGTTCGGCTGAGCACGCGGCAAGCGTGTCAGCAGAAAGCGTCGAGGAAGCCAGAAAAGCCGTGACCGAACGCGGCCGCTCCCTGAACTAATTACTGAGGAAACATATCATGAGAGACGTCGTTATCTGCGAACCATTGCGGACGCCTGTTGGGGCTTTCGCTGGCGGTTTCAAAAACCTGCAGCCGGAAACACTTGCGACTGCAGTAGTTAAAGCCATCATGGAAAAGTCAGGTTGCCCGCCTGAGCTGGTCGAAGACGTCATCTTCGCCAACTGCTATCCAACTATGGAAGCGCCTGCCATTGGTCGGGTGATCTCTTTGAATGCTGGCTTGCCAGTCACAGCGTGCGGCTATCAGATCGACCGTCGTTGCGGATCAGGTCTTCAGGCCGTGATTAATGGCGTGATGCAGGTCGCTTCTGGCGGTATGGATTGCGTGATCGCAGGTGGCGCTGAATCTATGTCTCGAGCACCATTCTATAGCGTTGACATGCGCTGGGGTGCCGGAGCGCCGGGTGTGATGCTGAAGGATGGTCTGACACGTGGCCGGATCACGGCAGGCGGCGACAATTATCCTGTTGAAGGCGGCATGATTGAAACGGCTGAAAACCTTCGCAAGGAATACAATGTTTCCCGGGAAGCGCAGGACGAGATGTCTGTGCGATCCCACAAACGCGCGAGCGCAGCAGAAGCAGAAGGCAAGTTTGCGGAAGAGATTGTGCCGATCACAGTGCCGAACCGTAAGGGTGACATCGTCATCGACAAGGATGAACACATCCGCCACGATTCAAACATGGAATCTCTCGCGAAACTCCGTCCGATCCGTCTGAAAATTGATCCTGAGTCTACCGTGACCGCAGGGAATGCGTCAGGTCAAAATGATGGTGCTGCGGCGTGTCTGATCATGACACGTGAGCTTGCTGAGAAACACGGCCTGAAACCACTTGCGCGGATGAAGTCCTGGGGACTTGCTGGCGTGGGCCCGGCGGTCATGGGTATTGGTCCGGTCAAGTCGTCACAAGGCGCTCTGGAACGTGCTGGACTGTCGTTGAAAGACATTGATCTGATCGAACTCAACGAGGCATTTGCTGCCCAGGTTCTGGCCTGTACTGACGCGCTTGGTCTGCAGGGTGATGATTTTGACCGTATCAACGTGAATGGGTCTGGTATTTCGCTTGGCCACCCAGTCGGTGCGACGGGCGCTCGTATTCTCACGACACTGCTGCGTGAGATGGATCGCCGCGGTGCGAAGTACGGCCTTGAAACCATGTGTATCGGTGGCGGTCAGGGCCTCGCCGCTGTATTTGAGGCGGTTGAGTAAACTTAGCAGTCAAAACCCCTTTCTAAGTTGGAGAGGGGTTTTCACGGTCCTTCGTAAAAAAGGACTGCACTTTTTCGAGCGAGTCCTTTATGAGGAGCGTTCGGTTGCGGGCATGGCGGAATTGGTAGACGCACCGGACTTAAAATCCGTTGGCCGTTAGGCCGTGCCGGTTCAAGTCCGGCTGCCCGCACCATTTTACAGGTTTCATGTTGCAAACGCTGCAACACCCCGAAAACACTGGTTGTTTCAGGGGTTCGAAACCCGTTTTCACGGCAATACGCAATTGGCTTAGAAAACACCATTCTGAGCACCATTCGTTTGGCCTCAAACGGCCCATTTCTCCATATTTTATAAGGGTTTGTCAGAAATTTGAGGCAGAGTTCGAACGTTTCGTCGAATGAACGTCTTTTCGATGGCTGCGAGGCAGCTTTTTCGCGTAATATGAGCTTGTCCCGTTCTAGTTTCTCGATCTTTTGCTCATACGCATCGATCACACGCGGCTGAGACGCAGAGACAATACGATCAACCAGTTTCGAGACTTCGACATCAATGGCATCCAGCTGACCGTCAATCTCTCTGAGCGCTTGTTTGGCTTTTGCTGCCTGTAAGTCCCAAGCGTCCTTAAACATGGCTGTGACAAGCTTCAGGAATGGCTGACCGGGTATGAGCTTTTGAAGCAGGTCATCAAATGCGCCTTCGATATCCGCGCGGCGGATAGACTTGCGCTTCATCTCGCAGCCCTTTTGGTAGCAAACGTAATATGGATGCCTCTTGCCCGTCTTGGATTTCGAATAGCAGGCCGTCATCGGCTTACTGCAACACGCGCAAGCAACAACACCGCGAAGCGGAAAGTCTTCGCGCAAATCTGGACGGTATGGCGCGCATTTGCGGCCAGCAATGCGGTCTTGAATGGCGGTATAGGTCTCAAATGAGATAAGCCCTTCATGACGTGCTGGCTGGATCGGGATGTTCCAATCCTTGCTTTCGATCATGCCCGCATAAAGAACGCGTTCCAAAATGTTGGTTACGAACTGAATACGGACGGTGCCGTCTTGTGCTTTTGGAAATGCGTCAAAACCTTCAAAGAAGCGCTTTACTTCAACCTGTGTTTGGAAGCGACCAGACGCGAAGCCTTCAAGGCCTTCTTGGATAATTGAGGCCAAAGGCTCATCGCGCACAAGCACTTTGCCTTGGCCTGCTTTATTTTCCATTTTGAAGCCCGTCACAGGACCGAACGGCCAATAGCCCGATGTCATCCTTGCGCGCATACGGTTCCGTGTTTGCTCAGCGTTCTTAGTGCGTTGGTGTTCAGAAACGGTCGCAAGGAGGTGCTCGATCAACTGCTCGTCGCTTCCTTCACCGAACTCTAAACTGGGCGACTCTAGCACGCCGCCCGCCTCATTCAGCGCAGCCCGAAGCGCTAAATGCGCTTCGAGGCCGCGTGCAAGGCGCGAGATGTCGTCGATGATCACACGGATATTGTCGCCGGAGTGGTCACGCAGATAGCTAAGCATCTGCTTCATGCCTGGCCGATCAATCACTGATCCAGAGACCGCCTTATCCTCAAAGATACGGACGATCTCATAGCCTTTATGTTTTGCATATTCCGCGCAGCGTACAGCCTGACTTTCAGCACCGTGGCCTTTTGTAACCTGACCAAGGGATGAAACTCGAACATAGATGACGGCTTTTTGTTGGGTGTTACTGTTCATGGCTGGCCTCCCTTCATTGTTTCAAGAACTTTCGGCGAGTGTAGCGAATCGGTGGAATCAGTGCCCGAACAATCGCGAAGTTTTCCACAGGACACGGAAGAATTTGCGCTCTCTTCCATAGCCTGCTGAACCGGATGAACGCCGAAGCCCATTTCAACAAAGCCGGTGATGACTGACCAGAGCGCTTCGATCAAAGCGCGTTTGTCAACATCAGCGAGTTCAGTGTCACCGAGCATCTCCGCATAGCGGGTATAGTCGAACTCAACGATTGGCCGTTCGGTGCTTGACCGCGCGAGCTTTTTCATCGCAGCAGTCTCAAGGGCTTGTTTGGGATCAGGCAAGCCTTGCCCGTGTTCATGATCACTCATGAAATCCCCCTTTCTTGTATTTTGGTTTGTATGGCGCTCCCCGCGAATGCCCCTCGCGATGAAAGTGCCCTTATTCCATTTTACCATTTCAGGAGGTCAGCCAGCAAAGTTCGGTTTGCTGGCCATACCCCCGTATTCAGCTACCGACTTCGCCCACGATCGTGTGCACGTTGAGGCGTGTGATCCCGTTTTCGCTCTTCGGCAGCGCGTTCTTTCGCGATCTCTCGAAGCTCGGCCTTTAGATCATGGCGTTCGCGCATGCCCCCCTTTTGCTGCTCACGACGTTCTTTAAGGCCTTCGCGATTGGCTTGCTGCATCATCGCAACTTCCATTTTGTTCTCGCGGTTGATCGTCGAGCCACCATTGAAGATGCGACTGAGAACCCGCTTGATGCGGCTTTCTTCTTGAGCTTCGTTTCGTGCGCCATTCTGACGTGCGTTCAGTCCATAGTGCGGCTGGGTCATGAGGCTCTCTCCTTACAGAGTGACATTTGGTTTGGTGTTGTCTGGCATCTTGAAAGGCTTGATTGCCGGACGTTTGGGCTTGAGCTTGAGGTTCGTCGCAGCAATCGCTTTTTCGACCTGTGCCAGTTCATCCGCGAATTCTTCATAGTAACGAATACGCGGGATTTTCATCGGCTTTTGACCCGCAATGAATACGAACGCCGTGCCGTGTTCACGCGCGCCAGCTTTGGCAACCTCGTCGGCGCGCATTACAGATTGCAGTTCCGTGGAGGTCGAAGTCGAACCACCTTGCCGATTAGTCGTGACCGACACTTTTTTGACTTCGTGCTGGCCCAGTCGTTCAGACAAATATTGCTGCGTTAGCAGATCATTGTTCGCAAACATGATCAGCAGCCCCGAATTGGCGATAAAGGTCTCCCATTGATCACCGTAGTGCTCTTGAAGCTGGGACTTGTCCTGCCCAATGATGAAAAGCTTTACGCCGAATTTCGCCGCTTCACCTGCAGCCCGCTTGATCCGCTCCATACGCCCAAGCAGCGGAAATTCATCCATGATGAACAGAACGGACTCTTTAGGTTTCGGTATGCTCATATCCTGCATCCCGTCAAAGGCGGCATTGAACAGGAGACGCAGCCACATTTTGTATGTGTCGCCCATGCCCGCAGGTAGAACCAGATAGACGGATGCCTTCTCGCGCTTCAGATCGCGCATGGCGAAGCTGCTCTTGGCACTGAAGGTTTCCATGACCTCAGAGTCCAGCCATTTGAGAGACGTCCGAACCGTCTCGACAACGCTGCTCAGCTCTTTTTCATTGCGATTGAGGTTGCCTTCGGCATAGCTCGCGACAATGCCGCGGAAAGCCTTGCAACGCGCCATCGCTGTCCAGAGAGTTTTCAGATCGCTTGTGTGAAGCAGGTCGCGCACCATGCCAAGGTGACAATCTTCTGGCAGGCTATCCGCGCCAACATAGGCAACGACCATGGCGAGCAGCTTCTTACCGGATTCCGACCAATATGGATCATTGCCGCTTTGGATGATCAAGCTATCCGCGATCATGTAGCACTTATCGATGGCCTGGGGATCGTTCCTGAAATCAATCTCGGCCATAGGGTTCCACGTCGCGGAACTGTCGCCTGTCACACCGAAAGGATCGAGCAGAACGATTTTCTGGCCAAGCACGACCGAACGATATTTGTATGTCTCTCGATAGTTCTCGCCCGCCGGATCATAGATGATCGCTGAACCTTTCCAGTGAAGAAGGTTCGGTATGATAAACGAGATGCCTTTGCCGCCACGCGAGCCAGCCAGCATGCAGACATGACGGTCATCGTTGAAGGTCAGCGCTTGCTTATCCTCAGCGGTGAGCCAGGACTTGCTTGCAGCGGTTAGATAGAAGCCCGTATTTTGGTAGTGGCGCAACCGATCACGGATCACGCGATTTGATGTCGTTACAGGTTGTTTCTTATCTTTGCGCCATGCCCACATGAAGAGAAACCAGCGGAAGAAGAGCGGCCAGCTTTTTGTCAGGGTCAGATAGCCAGCGAGAATGGCGCTTAATGGTGTAACGACAATCGCGGCGACCCAGAGAGCGACCATTGCGCCGCCCACGCCAAAGTATAACAGCGCAACGATCCCCGAGATTAGCGTGCTGCTGAAGATCACCGCCCACAGCACCCCACCGGCGAGCATGAGCTTGAAAGCCAGCGGCGAGGTCAGGCGATTGTGAAAGGCTGACGTTGCGCTCTTCACCGCGTGGGAAATACGGCCTACGAGTTCGACCGACTTGTCGAAAATATAGATAAAAATCTGCATACACGCCTCCTGCGTACTTGTTGATGATCTGAAATGTGGATGTGAAAAGAGCGGCCTGCGTTCTTCGCTGGCCGCTCTGCATCGTCACTTTTGTTTGAGTTGGGTTCGTCTAGCCGTCAGACGTCCAACCCCAGTAACAATACGAACAGCGTCCGCGCTGCCTGTGCGAATGTCGCAATAGGAGATTAGGGCATCTCTGACAGACGTGCTTGCGCGGCTGACAGGCTTCATCGTGCTGAACGAAAAGCGAAGAAATTCTGAGCAGCAGGTCCATCACAGCATTCCCTCCTGCGTCACCGTGCAGATAATCTTTGACTTACACAGCGGGCACGTGCCCGTTGGGACATGATCAGGAATGGGCTGTGAGTATAGTTCAGCACCGAACGAAGCGTTTGGCGCGACTACCGAGCAGTAAGCGCAGTTAAGCGGATTTTCAGGGATGAATGTCATTTTGACTCCTCCTATTGCGCGCTAACGAGGTGTCCGCAATCCGTACAGAATGGGGTGCGGTGTCCGTCGTCTGACCTAATCCAGACAAAGCGATCTACAGGCAGGCTCAGGCCATTTGCCCGCAGCTTTTCGAGGCATGGACAATCTGAATGCGTGGCGATATGGAAGTCGCGCTGTTTTGAAACTGTCATGGGTGCTATCCCTTTCGATATGTGTTCAACGGTCAGCCGGTGGGTGGCAGCCCACCGGCCTTCCGTATCGGGGCGTTTAGCTTCCGCTACCCCAAGCTTTTTTCATTTGCGCCTCATAGGCTTGTTGACGCGCTTGCGCGCCCAGTTGGTAATAGTGGTTCGCTTCTCCAGAGTTGCCGACCGGCGCGTTTTGGCCATTGAACCCAGCGTTCCAGTCTTTGTTGTTACTGCTCATCGATTTGATCTCCTCTGTAAGTGAGCGACCAAACCAGCCGCCCTTCGATGACGCGCGAGGACGCTATCCCCGCCGATGCATGAGTATTATTTGACGGATAAAAACGACCACAGTCAAAACAACGGCCTGCGAAGCTTCGCACTTGAACTGAGAAATTTCTCATTTAACGTGTAAACATACTTCGGGAGTGTTTTTATGGGTCCAGCGGAATTTCGATCACTCTCGCCGGTACAGCAGGCCGCATTGACAGAAACAATCAGGCAGCTTCACCACTCTAGCGGACAACCGCTTCAATCCTTTGTGGACGAGATCAAGTGCACACTCACTGAGATAATAAACAATAGTGCGGCTGGCATCGTAATCTCTACCGAGACTGCGGATTGGATTGAAGAAAAACTTCAGCCAAAAAGCCGAGCCCTGTACAACGCTTTGGATAGAATTACTAAGAATCAGGGTGTTAGTGGAAAAAACTTGCTCATTGTATATTTTTATGTTAATAGTTGCGAAGATAAATTAGAATTATACAATGAGGTTTTGGAAAGTTTGAAATTAGCCGAAGAGTACCCTGAAGTTTTTTCCATGCAGAGCCAGTTTGGCGGTCATGTTAAAGGTACTCAAGAGTTCGCCGATGTATTGCGAGGAGCATACGTACTTTATCGGCCATATTACCTGGATACAGAAAACGAGATCATGCGTTGCTCACTTAGGCTTGGTGAGGCACAAAACCCATTTTCTGCGTCAATTCATTACAAGTATGATGGCCGGAAACATCACCGCATGATTTCAGATTACATGTTAGAGGGTACAGTCGTCCCTATTCCGAATATGAAACGCGCTTTTATAAATGTTTCTCAGTCGAATTCATCGGTGTTTTCGGAAGGCAACCAATTATTGATAGCGCACAAAATTGAAGTGTCTAACGATTCTGCGATGATACTCCATGGGACAGCGGTCAGTGCTCTAGGAGATAATGACAGTAATGCTTGGCCCTTTGTGGCTGTAAGAGGCGACCATAACGCAGATTTTGTTTCCGATGTTGTGTCATACGATCACGACTCAATCAGTACAATGATCAAAAATAGAATGAGCATGGGCAAGGTTCTTTGGAGTCATGACTATCTATAGTTAATACATCAGACTTACATTCAACGCGCTTTGAAGATTTGGCATTTTGACTGTTTGAAGGAGCGTCTCTGTGGTTGCTAAAAGCGAGAATTTCAAACGGCTGAGGCAGGCAGCAATTGCAGCCAGGAACTCATCTCACAGCCCATATTCAAAATTTTCAGTTGGCGCTGCTCTTCTGAGCGCGGAAGGAAGTGTCCACGTTGGAACCAACGTAGAGAACGCGTCGTTTCCCGAAGGAAGTTGTGCGGAGACATCATGCATATCTTCGATGGTCTTGAGCGGAGAAAAAGACATTGCTGAGATTGTCATAGTCGGGGGGCCTCACAATCAAGAAGCTTCTTTCTGTGCGCCATGCGGTGGGTGTCGACAACGTATCGGAGAGTTCGCAAATCCAAAAACAACCGTACATTTTTCTATCAACGGAAGCGAATTTCAGTCTGTTTTGTTCGCCGAACTCGTTCCATTTTTCTTCAAGTCCCAATCCGACTAACGACAGATTGATTTCGGTGATTTCTGGAACTTTTATGAGTCGCAAGATGTGCGTGTAATACAAATATTAATCCGCATACGGATCAATATTTTCACTCGATCTTGGCAGGAAGAGCCGCTGCGCTCATCTCCCGTGCACCCTCTGCCGCCATTGGATGATACCAAAGCCCCACTTCTTATGTTCCAGCTTATGCGAGATCTTCTGACGAAGAACGCTCCAGTTTACACGCCAGGTCGGGGACAGGTTTCATCCAACAAATCGTATCGCCGATTAATCACTCGAAACGTACGCCCGTTTCATCAGCGGTCAGGGTAATGGCCCCCGACACCCGCCAGCATGGAGAATTCGCTCTCCCTGCACCCATCGATCCTGTCAGCAAGATCAATGGTCTATCGCACCCCTTGAAACCCACTCGACTTAAGTAAGCACCGCGCCATTTTTTATATGGATTCACATTGCGTGTTCGTGCTCATGATCGTGGTCGTGAGACGGCCTGATTTTTGACAAATAGAACTTCTCAAAACCAAAGACCGCCGCCATGCCGACAATCGCAATGACGATGATCATAGGGTCTGCTTGCCATTTCAGCACCATGAAGGCAGCCAGCGCGATCACATCCAGGCCAATGGCGACAAGTAGCACAATTGGTGAAGCCTCAACCTCTTTGCGGAGATACCGGAACACGCCCCAATGGATCATAATATCCATCACAAGGTAGAAAATCGCACCGAGTGAAGCGATACGG
>NZUJ01000084.1 GCA_002701295.1 Ponticaulis sp.
AATTGGTATTTACAGAAAGGGCAGCCATTTTGATTTCCTTCCATTCTGGATAGGCTTGACCCGACCATTTTAGTCGGCTGGACATTTTGTCCTGTGCACGGGGTCGCAAGCGGCATGCCGTTTTGGTTATCGAGACGTTAAGCCTCACACCCCCTATTTCATTGAATTTTTGTGAGAATTACACAATCCACGCAGTTGGCTCGGCACGTTTTGCCGTGCGCTTGCTGCGCAGAATGGGAAGGATATGCCGAGGGCGGACGTTTACGCGGCGCTCGCCTGCTCAACCGCACGGAGGGAGTCGGTAACGTCTGTTACACCCGGCAACTGCCAGATCGAATCTCGCAGCAGAAACCGGAAGCTGTTTGTATGCGGCGTAAACCGAGAATGCTCTCGGACAATATCGGACGACATCATAGCTGCCCGAAGAATTTTATAGTCGTCGTCAAACAGGACAGCCGCCAAAACATCGAAGCCGCTCAGATCTCGCATAGCCGATAATTGCCGGGATCGGTTACGGCGATGCAATCGACGCCCCTTTATTTGGATGCGCAATCCGTCTGAATCGACGGCATCATACGACTTCTCTGAATTGGCCGCCTGATCCCATCCGAACGCCGCACAGAAGAGGTACTCTGCAAGGTCACCCGTCGGATTGTTGGCAGACCGAACAACATCTCGCCGGCGTAGTTCTTCGAGAATTTCAGCGTGGTAAGAGAGAAGCTGCGGGATGGATTTTGTTGTCAGATCAAGCATTTCGATTTCACCCTGGCATCGAGCATTTATGGAGTTGAATCAGCTCGCACCACATAGTCTGGCGTCAAAGACGGGTCTGGCGCTGGAGCACCATTCTCTCTCAAAAAACGCCCAAGCTTTGCATAAAGGTTTTTATGACAACGGGCGCTTCCTTCATTCGCATTGATAGTCGTGTGGAAGTAATCTGTTTCTGGAACGGTGAGATGGATGTGACCGGTATCTTCATTCAGCCAAATGCCCACCTGCACGTAAACGCTTTTTCCTTGCTTACTTACTTCCATCATCCCGCTCCTTTTGACGATGCAGCAACAATCACAAGGAGACGTTTTAAAAATGTCGCCAAGCCTAAACAAATTTAACCGACCAATTCGATTAGACCCCGAACCTTGCTTACACTGTCGAATAGCGGACACTTATAGGTATCAACCCGAGTGATTTCAGATATGACAAATTTTGAAAACGCCGAACTCTTCGGCCTGCCCCATTCCTATTACACGCTGATCGCACGCAGCTATCTGCGGAAACAGGACTGGAGCGTTCGCGAAGTATCGTCGCGGCGTCCTGACTTCATCTCTGAAATCGTTCCAGCGATCGGTCGCGGCATTATCCCGGTACTGAAACTTGCCGATGGCACCATAATTCAGGATAGCCTCGACATGATCGAGACTGGTGAAACCCTGTCGCCCCGCCTTCCGGCAACGCCAGACGGACCGAAACAAAGCCTGATTTCCCGCATTTTCTTTCTCTATGGCAGTCAGGCGCTTCTCAAGCCGGCCATGCATTATCGCTGGAGCTATTACGACAATCAGAAAGCCTTTCTCGATCATGCCTTCGGCCTGACCGACGGCTCTGCGCCAGCGCGCATCATGGACAAGATGAAAAGTTATCTGCCAGTCCTTGGTGTCACGCCTGAGACAATTCCAGCTATCGAAACAAGCTTTGAAACGCTGCTTGCCTTACTGGATGCACACTTTGCAAAATACCCATATTTGCTGGGTGGCCGCCCCTCTATCGGGGATTACGGCATGCTTGGCCCGCTTTGCGCACACCTCGGCCGAGACCCGGTGCCGGAAACTCTGATGAAACGCCTTGCGCCGAATGTCTATCGATGGACAGAGCGCATGAATTGCGCGTCAGCCGACATGCCCGAATTCGATATGCCTGAAGCATTTCTTGAAGAGGATGCCATTCCGGATACGCTTATCCCGGTACTGGCCTTCATCGCTGAGGATTATGGGCCAGAGCTGTCTGACCGCATCGCCTTCGTTCGCAGTTTTCAAACTGAAAACCCAATCGAAAATGGTGCACCGGTCAGCGAGAAACCTGCCAAACGGGCCATCGGTGTGGCGCCTGTTCGGTATCACGGTCACACCATTGAGGTCGCCGTCCAGCCTTATCTTCTCTACTGTCAGCGACGGGTCGAAACCGCTTTCAATGCGCTATCCGCGTCTGATCAGACATGGGCAAAAGACTTTGCCCTGCCCGGAGAGATGTCCGTCGCGATCTCCCCGGCGCTTGAATTCTCGGTGGGTCGCCAGGCAAATATTGAAGTCTGGGAAGCGGTTTAGTCGGCTATTTTCACCACACGCTTTGTGCTCGCCGGATTGTTCTGCAGCGCCTCACCTGAACGGGTCGGGCGCGGCATCAGCTGCCCACCACAATTGGGGCAGACATTTCGCAACTGGTCGCGATTACATTGAGCACAAAACGTGCACTCAAAGCTGCAAATCATCGCTCCCGGCTGATCCGCCGGCAGGTCTTTGTCGCACAATTCGCATCCCGGTCTCATTTCTAGCATGCGATTCTCCCTTGTTTTTTTAGCCATTCTAGACACAAACGCGTTCACTGTACCAGCATACTCGCAGGTATGTGACTGGCCGGTCTGCGGCGTTCAGTGCTAGCTAACGCTGAGGCCCGACAGGAGATCTATCATGAAATATGCCTTCATCCCGCTCGTCACACTGCTCATGCCTGTTGCCGCACAGGCAGATGATATCCGCTCCGGCGAGGATGTCGTCGCAGCCATGATCGAAGGCGTCACCCATGTTGATAATGACTATGTGGAGCAGCGGATTTCGGAAAATCCGGATATCTTGATCCTGGATGTCCGGACGGGAGAAGAGTTTGAGAACGGCCGGATTGAAGGCGCGCGAAATGTGCCTCGCGGCGTTGTGGAATTCCGAATGGCTGCTGGCACCTACCCGGCTGATCAGGAAATCATCGTCACCTGTTCGCACGGCTATCGCGCCGCGGCCGTCACCAAAACGCTTCAGGAAATGGGCTATACAAACGTCAACGCCCATCGCGGCATGAACAGCTGGATGGACGCCGGAAAAACCTATGAGACGGAACTGGGCCTGTCGCAGCTCAAAAGCCGGGACGACTAGCGGACTTACTCGCCAGACAGCCCCTGCATGATCAGTCGATTGATATCGATCAGATCCTGAATGTCCTCATCTTCGCGCATGATTGCGGATGTGTGCTTTGACACAAAGATCGACAGAGAAATGATGTTCGCACGGATTTGTGCCGGCAGACCATTGTCTGGCGACGCGCAATCCATCGACAAAGCTGACCAGATGCGGCGGTTCCAGTCCAGCGCATCCATAAGCTTTTGAAGGTCTGATTTACCTGTCTTTTCGGCTTCTACGAGCGCGGAAGTGACTTGTGCAAACAGACGGTATTCGACTTCACGCGGATTCTCTGTCCGCCGTGCTGTCTGCTGATACGCCTTCACCGACATACCCCAGGCACTCCTCTTCATATGTCATTATATTTCGGCACCGCGAGAGCGCCTTATAGTACTGTCCGGCCATCACGTCCTTTGAACAGTCTATACATTCTTTCAGAATTTCCGGATTGCGGATGGCTGTCATGAATTCGGTCATGCGCATGACGAACTCATCATATTGAACAGAAATATCCGATGGATCGAGGTACATCATCATCACCGGAAAATAGATGCGTCGTGCCGGCGATGTCGCTTCCGCAGGCTGCATGATGTCTTTCTCACGCAGAACAGAGGCCTTATTCTGAAGCAGAAGCACACCACGCCGGTCACCATTCTGGATGACGGCGCCGTTGACGACAAACTTCTCGCCAGGCTTCAGTGACAATTTCAGTGGCATGGTTTTCTCCCGCCGGAAACAAGATTCCAGCAACAAATACACCGATCAGGTTAATGCTTGATTGCACTCCATTCATTCAGAGTTAGCCGTTTCTTAAAGAGACCGTGCGAATCCAATGACAAGACCAATCCGGAGCGCCCCATGACAGACGCCGTTCAGAACGATTCGCTTGAGCAAGCCCTGAATACGACAGCCTATGCTGTGCCCCTTCCCGTCGACTCTGCTGGCGATGCCGGAGCAAGTAAGGCGCTGCAAACCGTTCTTCAGATCAAATCAAGCAAAACTGAAGGGCGTTTGCGCAAGGCCATCCCGATTCTCAAGCGCGCCGTTCGCAAGATCAATGAGGGGCAATATCGCTCTGCCGCTCAGCTTGGTCTGGAAGCGCTCCACATCGATGAAAACCTGGCCATGGCCAACCATGTGACAGCCATCGCGCTGGACAAGATGGGCGTGGCCAGCTTCGCGCTCGAACTTTACGAACGCGCTCTGAAGCTCGACCCGAACGAACCGGAAGTCTATCAGAACCTCGGTCTTCTGGCCTGGCGGATGGAACTGCATGACGTCGCAGAACAATTCTTCCGGATTTTCTGTCGGATGATGCCAAACATGGTCGAAGGTCCAAACAACCTCGCCTGCGTGCTTCGCGACAAGGGGTTGTTCAACGATGCCATTGAAGTGCTGCGCACCGCGATTTACGCAAACCAGGAAAGCGCACTGCTCTGGAACTCACTGGGCACGGTGATGATGGAACAGACCAATTTCGACAACGCCATTCTGTTCTATGAACAGGCACTACAGATCGAACCGAACCTTGCGCGCGCCTATCACAATATCGGCTATTGCCGCGCGACTGAAGGCGATCACAAGACCGCTCTGGAACACATACAGAAAGCGCTTGATCTCGATGTCATGCCCGACAATGAGCGCGCCGAATCTGAACATGCGCGTGCTGTTTCCCTGATCGGCATCGGCAAGCTGGACGAAGCCTGGGAAGCCTATGAATGCCGGAACAATCCGCGCTATTCCGGCGCCACCTGTTATTCCATACCTGCGAAGAAATGGGATGGCGAACCTCTTGAGGGCAAGAAAATTCTGGTCGTCGGCGAGCAAGGTCTCGGTGACGAGGTCATGTTCATGAATATGGGCCATGATCTGATTGATCGCCTTGGTCCGGAAGGTCATCTGACAATCGGTGTCGTGCCGCGCCTCAAAACTCTGTTTGAGCGCTCCTTTCCGAAAGCGACCGTCACACCTCACGCAACAATCCGGTCAAACGGCATGCCGCTACGTGGGTGTCCGCATATCACGGACTGGGAGAGCTATGACTATTGGGCACCCATGGCAAGCGTTCTGCGTGTTCTGCGCACAGACATCTCTGATTTCGACAAGCCAGGCGGTTTCCTGACCGCAGATCCTGACCGCGTCGAACACTGGCGTGAAGAGCTGGAAAAGCTTGGGCCAGGCTACAAGGCAGGCCTTCTCTGGAAGTCCATGCTGATGTCGGCCAAGCGTTCGAAATACTACTCGCCGTTTTCGCAGTGGAAGAAGACTCTTCGAACAGAAGGTATCACATGGATCAATCTCCAGTATGGCGATTGTGAAGAAGACATCGCGCGGGCCGAAAAGGAATTCGGCGTTAAAATTCATCAGCTTGATATCGACCTGAAAAACAATCTTGATGATCTCGCCGCGCTTTGTGTAGCGTTGGAACTGGTCGTCGGGCCAATGAACGCGACAACTAACATCGCGGCGGGCTCTGGCACTCAGGTAGCCATCATCGGTGCACCTAATGCCTGGCCATATCTCGGAACGGGCCAGCTGCCCTGGTATCCGACGGCAAAAGTCTTTTGCGCTGACTCGATTTCGGACTGGAAACCCGCCATGGCGCGATTCAACGCATGGCTGGAACAGGAAGTCTCGGGTGGCGGAAAGACATCAGTGGCTGGCGCTGCCTGAGAGATCAGCCAGCAGAACCCGCACTGAGAGATGACACATCCTCGCCCGCCGCAGCATTGTCCACAATGGCAGTCATCGGCGGACAGACAGGCAGACACACCGTGACTTCGGTCCACTTCCCGACTTCACTGTCGAGCGTCATGGTGCCGCCGTGCAAGCCGACAAGTTCATTGACGAGGTTCAGCCCGATCCCGGTTCCCTGAATCCCTTGCGATGTAGTTGCGCGGAAAAACCGTTCCGTAATTCGCGGAAGTTCCGCTTTCGGAATTCCAACGCCATGGTCACGGACTGTCACTCGTACCAAACCACCTTCAGTGTGCCCGCTGATATCAATCACAGGGGACTGTTTTGAATACTTGATGGCATTGCTGATCAGATTTGTGAAAATGTGATCAACGTGTCGGGCGTCCGCGATGATCTCTGTGCACAGGCCATCGAGATCCACATTGAAGGTGAACCCTTTGGCGTACTCTCTGTGTCTGTCGATAACGTCTTCCAACAGGGATTTCGGATCGCAGCGCTCCGGCGCATAAGCGATCTTGCCTGAGGCCAGTTTCGACGCATCAAGCGTGCGTTCGACCAGACCGGAAAGGCGCGCAATTGCCCCGCGCACACTCAACATGCGCTCGATAATCTCTTCACCCTCCATGTCATCAGCATGCTTGATCACGCGGCGCGCTGTCCCGTCGATGATCGCCATAGGCGTGCGGAATTCATGGCTGACCATCGTCACGAACTGGTTCTGCATCTCATTTAGCTCGCGCTCGCCAGCCAGTGCTTGCTGAAGCTTGAGGGTCTGCTCTTCCAGTTGCTGAGTGCGGTTTTTGACCAACTCCTCAAGATGCCCCTTATGCTCCTGAAGCTGATCGTTGAGCGCCTGAGCCTGCTGATTCATCTGCTCAAGCTCAACTCGCGCATGAACCTCCGACGTGAAGCTCCTATTGAGCCGCCCTAGCAGTGCGACGATGACCATCAGCACAAGACAAAAGGATGCGGAAATCGACAAAAGGGTTTCATTGCTCAGGAAAAGGCTGGTCGCCATCATCGTACAGGCCCCAATGATGATCGCCACCATCGCAGCCACCCCCAGAGGCGCCAGCGCGAAAACAGTCGTCAGAAGGGTCATGACTGAAAACGATGCGATCCATGCCAGATCAACACCTGTCGAATAATTCGTCAGCACAGCAGCCCAGCCGCACGTCAGCACCGTTACCAGAAAGGCGACACCCACCAGGATCCTGAGCTTCCGCACAACCAGATGGATCGCAATCTGCCCGCGCTCGCGGTTGACCCACGCATATAACCTGTAGGCGATAATTCCGGTCAGTCCTGCAGGGAACATCATGGTCGCCTGTATGGGCGCTTTCCCATACATCTGTATGCCGAGAGACCAGACACAGATGAGCAGAATGAGATAAAGGAGCGGAACCTGACGTTCCATCGTATCCAATTGCGCACGCATCAGCGGCTCATCTTCAAGATGAATTCGTAAGAGCCCCTTTATGTCCCGCAAGTCGAACATCACACATACCCGTTTACTAACGAATATCAGCATCACCTTAAGTTACGGGTTCCGGCGTTCTGGAAATTTTGAGGCCGCGATTAACTGATCTCTCAGCCTGCCTGATCCAGCAAAGGCTGCTCTGGCACGTCAGTCGTCTGACCGGATGGCCCTGCAATCGGCAAGCGCACGTCAACGGTGGTGCCTTCACCAACTACGCTTGAAAAGCTCAACTTGCCATCATGAAGCCCAACAAGATCTTTCACGAGGTTGAGGCCAATACCCGTGCCCTGAATGCCAACAGAGGTCGACGCCCGGAAGAAGCGTTCGGTCAACCGCGCCAGTTCAGCCGCAGGAATGCCAACACCATAATCGCGAACAGAAATGTAGATACTGCCGTCATTCGCTCTTGCCGTCACATCGACGTGCTTGGATGATCCGGAATACTTCACCGCATTGCTGAGGAGGTTTGAGAAGATATGATCCAGCAGACGCACATCAGCCACCATTGTTGACGGCAGGTCTTCGGCATGAAGGTCGATCACGAAATCAGGCGAAATATCCTTTTGCCGCCCAATGCATTCAGACAGCGTTTTCAGCGGATCGAGTTCCTCGAGTTCGCACTTGATACGCCCTGATGCAATCTTCGACGCGTCCAGTGTCCGCTCGACCAGATTCGAAAGCCTGCCGACCGACGAACGTATTTTCTCCATACGCTCAAGCACGTCTTCATCAGACATCCGGTCCATCCGCGAATGCACGCGCCGCGCCATCCCATCAATGATGGTCAGCGGCGTTCTGAACTCATGGCTGACCATGGAGACGAATTCGTTCTGCAACTGGTTCAGTTCTCTCTCCTTGGCGAGCGCCTGTTCCAGTTTCAGCTTCTGATCAGTCAGTTCCAGCGTCTGTTTGCGGACTTCCATGTCCAGATTGTCACGGTGGTACTCAAGATCACGTGTCATTTCCTTGAGGTCAGCATTCGCCCGCGCAAGCTGATCTGTAGAAGTCAGCATGTTTTTCAATGTGTTGAAATACTTCCAGCTCAACACAACGCATACGGCCATGACCGGCAGTATATTCAGCGAAATGGCCAGCGTTTCCCGACTGCCAAACACGGCAAACTTCAATAACAAGCCAACCATGGAAAACACCATGGCCAGAACAGCAGCCGTCGGGAATTGAATGGTCGAAAGAAGCGCAGCGATCATCGTCACCGCAACGAAAAACGCGATATGCGTCTTTTGCGTGTCGCTACCATAATCCGCAAGAAACCCGCACCATGTGATCAGCACGATGGCCAGTGCACTCGCGATAACGGTCAGTAGCTTCAGCCTCAGCGCCAGTTCCCGTTGCGATGTCGGAAGTACGAGGCGTTTACGTCGTAAATACCAGGTGGACGCCCGAACAACACAGCCGACGACAATGATCCCTGGCAACCAGATGGTCAGCAAATTGGGTGCCGTACCGTAAAAGCTCCAGCACAGCGCCGTCACATTGACGCTGACAATCAGATAGAAAAGCGGGATTTGTCGGGTCAGCGCATCAAGCTGCGCCGTCATCAGTTTTGGATCCTCTGAGTGGACCCGCAAAAGCTCTCGAATTTTATCAAAAAGGGTCATGCCGGTCACTCAAACAGTGGCATAACCTAGCAAGTAAGCTTTAATACCGCGTTCACCGGCACGCTGGAATTGTGCAGTCAGACTGTCGCACCTCGTTCACCAGCCAAGTCGCGCCCAGCTTCCGAAATCTAGCCGTCGTCACTCAATAGGAAGTGCGCTGTCAGAGTCGCAACCGGTCGTGCTCGTTCCGCTTGCCAGGCTTCGGCATGCACATTCGCGATGCGCCGGCCTTCCTTCGTGACAACCGCACGCGCGAAAAGGTCTTCAGCCCGCGCCTGACGCAGATAATCGATGGTCAGATTGATGGGCTTGGCAAGACGCGGCACTTCGGAAATCAGGAACAACTGCGCCAGAGCCGTGAGCTCGAGAAAAGCGCCTGTTGCCCCGCCATGTAGCGCACGAATGGTCTGATTACCGATCAGCTTCTCATCAAACGGCAAGACTGCCGTCATCTCATCGCCGAGAATTTCACAGCGCAGGCCGAGAAATTCTGCGAAAGGTGTCCGCTTCAGATAGTCCTGAACCTTGGACTGGCGCTCAATGATGTCTCCGCTCATGTGGACGCGCCTCCGCTCTGCAGACCCGTGGTCATATTGCGAATATCATTCAGCGCGAACGATCCGGATGCAGAAGCGATAATCCGATCCCGGTTCTCATGATAGGCCCATGCCCGTGTGAAGGCGACAGTGCGGGTCATGTGATAGCACTCTGCTTCAGCATAAATCTCACGATCAACCTCTGCAGGGCGCATATAGTCGATCCGAAGATCCAGCGTCGCCGTCGATTTCATCTCCGTCAGCCCGGCAATCACCGCCACACCCGAGACATTATCGAGAAGCGCCGTGACCACACCACCATGAATGACGCCGGTTTCGAGGTCGCCGATGGTTTCGGGTTTATACGGTGCTTTGGCGATCGCCCGGCCCGGCTCAAGGCTGACCAGTTCAAACCCCAGCGTCCGCGCATAAGGAACGTTATTGATGACGTTCGGTGCGAACTGTCTGACAAGGTCGAAAAAATCTGAAGTTTCTGTCATGCCCGGCTCTATAACCGCAGGCAGGTGATAGGAAAAGAGATTCGTTTTTGCGCCCGTCAATCTGCCGCAGTGACGAACACGGTCTAAATGCTTCAGAAGTATCCCGACAGTTGGAGGGACTTGATCGCGATCCGGTAGCGGGCCATGTCTTTTGTCACTTGAAACTGTTTCCATCAGACAGAAAATCAGTAGTCGTTCATGCAGTCCCATCAAGATCTCTCTCACTCGGAGCCATCAGGCAAGCGAGAGCAAGCCAAGGCGGCCAACCGTGCTGCCATCTTGAAGGCAGCGCGTCTGGTTTTTGCCGAACTGGGTGTCGAAGCTGCGACAGTGCGCGACATCATTCGACAGACTGATCTCGCCAGCGGAACCTTCTACAATTACTTCAAATCAAAAGAAGAGATTTATGGCGCGCTGGTCCAGGACACGCTGATTGAGTTCACACGCCTACTCAAGGATATGAAGCAGGAGGATATGTCCTATGAGGATTATCTGCGAACCGCCTTCGGGGCCTATTTCCGCTTCCTCTGCCAACAGAATGAAGAGGTGTTCTGCCTGGACTCCCCAATCATCAACAAGCCGGTCATGCGCTTCGATACGCCCGAAATGAAGGCGGTCTTTCAGGAGGTCCGCAAGGATATTGAATCCGTTCTGCAGGCTGAAGGGCGCACAAAAGTCGACACAGAATATCTGACTGCGGCTGCGATTGGTATTGCGCGGGAGCTGGGCAATTGTATGTTGATACGGATTGCGACCAAATCATGCGGCCGGGAACACGCCATCGATGAAGCCACTGAGTTTGCGACCCACATGACTTTGAGCGGCGTTCGCCATAGTGCGACCTAAATCAGGTCTCAGTCTATTCACTGAATCATTTGAGGATTGCGGCGTCATGGTGACATCCTGGCTCGTCAGACAAGTATTGAAACTTCCGCCGAACTGGCTGGTCCGGCTCTCGGGCAATCGCCCCGTCGCCATTGGAAACCGCGTGCTCGACCCGGCGTTTCAGTTTTTGTCTCATCACGCCAGAAAAGGGCGTGATCTGACGGACATGACACCGGTCGAGGCCCGTCAGGCCACGAGAGACGGAATTGCCCTGGTCGGCACCGACATCAATGCTGGCGTGACCTTTGAAGATCAGCACATCACCCTGCCCGGTCGAAATCTGCCGATCAGGATATACCGTCCGCAGGGTCAGAAACCCGATATGCCGGTCATCGTCTACTACCATTCCGGTGGCGGCGTGGTGGGCGGACTTGATTCCAGCCACACCTATTGCGCGCAGCTTAGCGCCATCTGCAAAGCACCAGTCGTCTCGGTAGACTACCGCCTCGCCCCAGAGGACATCTGGCCGGCAGGTCTCGACGATGCGACTGAAGCCTATGAATGGGCCCTGCGTGAAGCCAGCTCCATTGGCGCGCCGCCTGGTCAGGCTATTGTCGCCGGTGATTCAATTGGCGGAAGCTATGCCGCTGTCGTCGCGCAGGAAATGGCGCATCAGCACAAGCCACAGCCCGTGCTTCAGCTTTTGATCTATCCGCTGACAGATCTAACATCTGACACGCCCAGCATGCACCTTTATGGCAATACCTGGCCGCTTTCGACTGAACTGATGAGCTGGTTTCGTGGCCATTTGCTGCCAGCTGACGCTGACCCGGAAGATCCGCGTATCTCACCCATGCTCAGCTCAGCGCTCGAAGGACTTGCGCCAGCCATCGTCGTCACAGCCGGTTTCGATCCATTGCTCGATCAGGGCAAAGACTATGCTGACCGGTTAAGAGATGCGGGCGTCGATGTGGTCTACCAATGTTTTGACCGACTTCCGCACGGGTTTGTCAGTTTTGCAGGCGGTGTTCCTGCTGCCGAAAAAGCCTGCGAGTCGATTGCCGTTCTGGTGAGAGACCAGCTTCAGCTTTAACCCCGTCCGCTCAGTCGCACGCCGGCAGACGAAGAAGAAGCTTCAGTCCACGCCGATCATCACCTTCAGGAATGACGGTCAGGCTCCCGCCATGAAGCTCAGCAATCCTTTGCGAGAGCGGCAGACCAATCCCGAGGCCCTTGAGCCCTGTGTCTGAATTTTCGAGTGAGTGAAACAGGCCGAACGCCATTTCGACCTGCTCGTCTCTTATCCCGCGCCCCTGATCGGAAATCTCCAACTCCAGCCAGTCATCTGTTCGCGTGCTGTAGATTCGGATGGTCGGGATCTGATCGCGCTTTGCAAACTGGATTGCGTTTTCGAACAGGTTGCTGAACAGTTCCATCAACCGGACCGGATGACCGAGCACTTTTGAGTCCCCGGAAAATTCGAAATCGGCCGCTTCCACATCCAGCGCAAACTTGACGCGGCTCAGCGCCGTTTCTGTCAGCTTTTTGAGTTCAACAGGTTCGGGCTGGCTCAGCCCCCGGCCGACCCGGATATAGCCGATCAGCCCTTCCACCATCTCGGCGACAAGATCAATGCTGACCTTAGCTGTATCCAGATGCTCCTGCGCAACGCCGTTTGGCTGGCTGTCGCGCTCGCTTTCATAGATATCGAGAAACTGGCCGGCATGCCGTATTGGTGTCCGCACATCGTGCGCCAGAGCTGATGCCAGTTGTGCCAGAAGTTTTTGGGCGTCTGCCTGATCAAATTCAAAACCGGGTTTCTGGCTCATTATCGGTGCATGTCACTCTAAGTTTTGGCCGGGTCCCAGCAAGCTGAATACCAATTTTCTGAACGCGTAAACCCTTGTCAGCTTCGCTTTCGAAATAAATAGAGCCAGCTCGACAAAGCAAAAACAAACTATCGAATCACGTTCAAGAAATTGATTCGCGTTTTACACCGTACAACCATGTTCACTTAAAGTCTGTGGAATACTGTTCAGTTAACATTGATTAAAACAATCAAGTGATTATTCTGAATATCACTGATATGGGACCGGAATGCGCATTCACTACGTAGAAGACAATGCAACTGATGCGGCCCTGCTGACGACTATGGTTGGCAAAGAGGGCGACATAGACTTGTCTATCAGTCAACGTATTGAAGATTTCGAAGCATCGCAGGAACAGGGCCGAACGGATTTCGTTTTGCTTGATGTGTGCCGGCCTGATGCAGTCTCTATTGAAGACGATATTCGACGGATACGCGCCTTTACTGATGCACCTATTGTATTTGTTACTGGCGGCGGTTCTGATCAATTCCGGCTCGAAGCTTTTGCCAGCGGCGCAGAAGCAGTCATCGACAAGGATGATCTCAATCCAAATCTTCTCAGACAACTTATTCTGAACTCGACTTACCGACATCGCGTCATGTCCGAATTTCCGGAAGGCACGTTATCCTCCCGCGAAATGAAATCCTCCATTGAGGCCCTCAGCGGGCCTTTTGCATATGTGGAGATGAGTCTTCAGACGCTTCTGGAAACCATGGAAGATGCCGGGCGGCACAACACAGCTGACTATGTCCGTCATCTGCTTGAGACCGTACGCACCATCCGCACCTATTCTCAGGACGATTTCAGCAAGACCTCCAGAACGCCAATCCACGAACTTCTGCTGGATACGGCCAAGATTGTTTCCCAGACAGCTCGTCGTCGCGGCGTTGATCTGGTCATGGAAACGGAAACCACATGGTTCTCTCAGATTGGTTCAACACCTCTGGCCTCTCTCGGCATTCAGCACCTGATTTCAGGCCTGTTGCGAGCCTGCCAGAAGGGCGATCGGATTTCCGTTCGCAGCGAACGTGACGAGTTTGGCATTGCGCTGAATATTTTCGTCAGCCGCGATGTCATCGCGTCAAAGGATATATTGTTTAACCTGATTGATGCCGGCCCGTCTCTGGGGCTCGATTCCAAGGCATCGATCCAGTTAGGCCTGACAGTGCTCGGCGTGACGCGCGAACAGACAGACGTGCACGTTCACAAAGGCAATCTGTTTATCCGGATTCTGATCTAGTCAGACCGCATCAGAGCCCGCTTCCGCCCTTGCGCGCATGCATCTGGCTGCTGCGCTCATCAAACGCCGCCTGTTCAGCCTTTTCACGCTCCATCCGTTCTCTCAGCTTCTCCTGAGCCAACAGATGTTCCAGGCGCTTAAGCTCTGTAAACGCACCAGACAGCGCCGCCTGACACTCCTTCTGCGCCGTTTCGGCCAGACCAAGCGCTTCATCCAGCTCTGACTGCCGCTGCGCCTGTCTTTGCAGAAATGCCGACATGCCCAGACCTGAAAGCGGTGATCCATCAAACATGGCAGCCTCAGCCTCTACGCTTGCCGCAGACGTCGCCTTTTCGGTCAGGATCTCATTCCGGGCGTCTTGCGCGCGGGCAACCTCAATCGCCAGCTCGTCAATATCCTTACGGACCCGCTTGATCAGCGTTTCGAGTGTACGGCTCATGCGCTGGCCTCATAAATGGACCTGAGACCGTCCACGACAGCGTCCGGCGATGTGAGATCGGTATCGCTCTGGGTCAGGAATTCCGACAAACCTTCATGCAAACGTATCGCCCGGTCAGTCGTGGCGTCGGCCCCGCTTGTATAAGCGCCAATCCGGATCAGTTCTTCCATATCGGCATAGATCGCCTCAAGGCGCCGGACATCGCGCACTAACGCCGCTTCGTCCTCGCCCTGAAGATGAGACGCCAGACGCGACAGGGATTTCAGAATATCGACAGCCGGATATCGTCCGCGCTCACCAATCTGGCGCGACATGACAATATGGCCGTCCAGAATACCGCGCACAGCATCTGCGACCGGTTCATTATGGTCATCACCATCCACCAGAACTGTGAACAGACCGGTAATTGCCCCGGTTCCGGCAAGGCCCGGTCCCGCCCGTTCGAGCAGTTTCGGCAATTCCGCAAATACTGATGGCGTATACCCGCGCGTGGTTGGCGGCTCGCCAGCGGCAAGGCCGATTTCCCGCTGCGCCATCGCAAAGCGTGTGACACTATCGAGCAGACACAGCACCTGCTTGCCCTGATCGCGAAAATATTCAGCCACAGCCATGGCCGACAAGGCCGCACGCTTTCGCGCTGGCGCTGGCGCATCAGATGTCGCGGTCACCACGACAGATCGCGCCAGACCAGAGGCACCCAACGCATCCTCGACGAATTCGCGCACCTCCCTGCCCCGCTCGCCGACCAGTCCGATGACAATCACATCTGCGTCTGCACCTTTGGCCAGCATGCCCATTAGTGTCGACTTACCGACACCTGAGCCCGCAAACAGGCCGAGCCTCTGGCCACGTCCACAAGGCGTGAACAGGTCCATTACCCGAACACCCAGATGCAGGCGCTCATCAATACGGGTTCGTGCATGGGCTGACGGGGGTGGCGCCTCGACAGGCTTGCCATAAGGCCCGCGCGGCATTTCCGGTCCGCCATCCATTGCCTTGCCGAACGGATCGACAATCCGCCCCAGCCAACGATCGTTCGGAAAGATCAAAGCAGGCTGGCTGTGAAAAAAGACTTTCGCGCCCGGATAGACGTCTCCGCCATCCTCACAACAGAGCAAAATCGCGAGGTCGTCACGAAATCCGACGATCTCAGCGAGCTGCCCATCGGGCGATCCAATGTTCGCCAGAGTCCCCAATCTTAACGCCCCACGCGGACCTGAGGCTTCTAGTCGCAGGCCTTCCAGTGCGACAACTCGTCCCGATGCCTCTATGCGCGGGACCGACCGGACGTCTCTGATGAGGTCTTGAAGCATTAAGGGAATCACCGATTATTAGCCGAAATATCGACTAGTTTGTCTATCTCCCACTAAGGCAGAGTTAATGCCGGAAGATGGACAAAAGGAAATCTTCGTTAAAATTGGTCAGGGCGAATCGACCCTGCGTTAACCAATTCGTTACCAACTGCCGGTTTAGATGCTATCGCAAGACCGCGAACGCGTTAAACTGTAGTGATTCGGGAGACGACTTGATGCGCGTACTATTGATTGAAGACGACAATGCAGTCGCACGAAGCATCGAATTGATGCTCAAGGCAGCTGGTTTTAACATTTACCAGACTGACCTGGGCGAAGAGGGTGTCGATCTCGGAAAAGTTTACGAGTATGACATCATCATCCTCGACCTGTCTCTGCCAGACATTTCCGGTTTCGAAGTTCTGAAACAACTCCGCATGAGCCGTGTTAACACACCAGTGCTCATCCTGTCTGGTAACCCGGACATTGAGGCGAAAGTTAAGACGCTCGGTTACGGCGCTGACGACTACCTCACCAAGCCATTCAACAAAGATGAGCTGATCGCCCGTATCACGGCCATCGTTCGCCGCTCTAAAGGCCATGCTGAGAGCGTGATCCGCACCGGCGAGATCCTCGTGAACCTCGACGCGAAAACAGTTGAAGTTGGCGGACACCGCGTTCACCTTACCGGCAAAGAATGCCAGATGTTCGAGCTGCTCTCTCTGCGTAAGGGCACGACCCTCACCAAAGAGATGTTCCTCAACCACCTTTATGGCGGCATGGACGAGCCAGAGCTCAAAATCATCGACGTGTTCATCTGTAAGCTTCGCAAGAAGCTGCAACAGGCGACCAAAGGCAATCACTACATCGAGACTGTCTGGGGCCGTGGCTATGTCCTGCGCGACCCTGCACCAGGTGCTGGCCAGCTTCGCGACGAAGAAGCCGCTTAAGCCTTACCGAATTACACACCAATGATTGCGGCGCCTTCGGGCGCCGTTTTTTTGTCTCTCTTGGGCTCCTGTCCCGGTACGCATGTCGCCCACCCTACCCCAAAATGTCCTCGACAGTGTATATTTGCGATTGACTCGCATAAGCATTCTCAATAGCACCCCATTATTGAGAATGAATTGCATTAACGTAATGGGGAAATCCATGTTCAGCACACGATCAGGCATCAGGGCAAGCCTGCTCACGCTCAGCCTTGCGCTCGGCCTCGCCGCAAACGCGCAGGCGCAGACGTCAGACGAAGCGGACGACGAAAGCCGTCAGGATACGATCATCGTCACCGGTCAGGTCGGCGCATTCGGCGCGACCAAGTCCGACACACCGATTACAGAAACCGCCCGCTCTGTCAGTGTAGAACCTGCAGAACTCTTCATCGAAAAGGGCGCGGTGAACCTGTCACAGACCGTCTCTTACCTGTCAGGCGTTACGGCTGAGACTTACGGGTTCTCGACCCGTGGCGACTGGGTGTCCGCACGTGGTCTGCAAGTGCCCCGCTATCGCGACTCCATTCAGGAACTGTTCGGAAGCTACAACACCACTCGAGTTGAGCCATGGACCATTGAACAGGTCGAAGTCCTGAAGGGACCATCATCTGTTCTGTTCGGTCAGGGGTCTCCGGGCGGGCTGTTGAACGTTGTCTCCAAAACCCCTCAGGACACATTCAGCGGCGAGATTGTCGGCGAAGTCGGCAATTATGATCGCTACCAGATTGCAGGCGACGTCACCGGCCCTGTCGCCGGCACGAATGACCAGCTCCTCTTCCGCGCGGTCGGGCTTTACCGCGATACGGGCAGCCAGGTCGACAATGTGGACGAGACATCCACCGTGCTGATGCCATCCCTCAGCTGGGCACCGACATCTGACACCCGCCTCACACTGATCGGCATGTATCAGGACAATGAGAACGACGTCGCAGCGCAGTTCATTCCTGTCCAGGGCACCCTCTTCCCGCATCAGGATACCGGCGATTATATCGATCAGGATGTCTATGCAGGCGATCCGGACTTCAACTTCTTCGACACCTCGTCCACACAGGTCACCCTGTTGGGTGAGCATCGGGTGAACGACGCCATCCAGCTGGAAGCAACAGCGCTCTGGCGGTCTGGCGAAGCGGACTACCAGCAAGCCTGGCCGGTCTTTTATGGCGCGCGCTATGCCAATCAGATCCCGGAACTGGTGGCGCTTATGGCGGCATATGGCGTCAGCGTAACCGACACCACTGTGCCGCGGACCTTCTATCGTGCCGACAACACATTTGATCAGGCCGCTATCGACGTGCGCGCACGGATGGATTTCGACACAGGTCCGCTTCAGCATGAAGTCCTGGCTGGAATTCAGTATCAGGATATCGAAACCGACAGTAACACGGCCTACTGCTTCGGCGGAGGCGTACTTCCGGGATATTGCGGAAGTCTGGCCTATGAGCTGGGCGGGTTTATCGACCTTGCAAACCCTGATTATTCAAACGCACCACTCGATCAGATCAACGCCGCACTCGACGAGATTTATGTCGATGCACCGGTACAGACCGTGACAGACCTCGGGCTTTACCTGTCAGACCAGATCGCTCTCGGAAACTGGCGCTTCACGCTCGGTCTGCGCGCCGACCAGGTCGAAAATGACGATGGCACAACTCAGCAGGATGATGACGCCATCTCGACCAGCGTGGGTGTTCTCTATCGCTTCAATAACGGCATAGCCCCTTATGCGAGCTATTCTGAAAGCTTTGAGCCCGTCATCGGTACCGACCAGATCACCGGTGAGCAGCTCAAGCCGCAGGAAGCCCGTCAATATGAGGTCGGCCTGAAATACGAACCCACCAATTTCCCGGGCCTCGTCACCCTCGCCTATTATGACATCGAGATTTCCAACCTCGGCAATCCGAATGCTCTGCCAAATGCAGGCTCACAGCAAGAAGGCATTTCCGAGCTGAAAGGCTTTGAACTGGAAGCGCATCTCCGCTTTGACGACTGGTATATTCAGGGCGCTGCATCCACAATCGACGCGAAAGACCCGAACGGCTTTGAGCTTTCCGGTCAGCCTGACAGCAATGCCTCGGTCTGGCTTGGCTGGACACCGCAAGGCCCGCTCGAAGGCTTCAAGGCAGGCGCTGGCGTGCGCTATGTTGGCGAAAGCGTCTCTGAGAATGCCAACATCCGATATGAGTCGCCCGATTATACACTCGGCGATCTGATGATCGGATACGAATGGGATCGCTGGGACTTCCAGATCAACGCCCGCAACATCACCGATGAGACATATCTCACATCATGTCTGACGCGCGGTGACTGCTTCCCCGGTCTGCGGAGAACCGTCGTCGGTCGATTGGGATACAAGTTCTGATGTCCGGGCTGAACTGGATGATTTTCACAGCAAGCCTGACTGCAAGTGCAGTCGGGCTTGTCCTGCTTTATCTGGCCTGGAAACGTCGGTCAGGCGGCTGGCTCATATCTGCAGGCTGGTTAGCCCTGCTCGTGTCGGCCGTCACCGCTGTGCTCGCCAATGGTGATCGCGGGTTTGCGCAGATCGCAGTCGTCGCCATGCTCGTGATCTCGCTTGCGCTCGGCGCCCGCATGGTGAGCGGAACGCCTGTCCTCGACTTTGCCAAACTGCGCCGAAGCCGTTCCGAGCAAACTCAGCAAACGCCAATCACGGCGCTGACGGTTCTTCGCGATATCTGGACATTTATCATCACCGGACCGATTGCCGGTCTGATCGCCCTGTTTGGGTCCGCCGCCCTGTTTCGCGTGCTGCGTCCAGCTGAGGGCAGTCCGGCAACCGCAGGCGTGTCAGTCATCATTGCTGCCGTTGTGCTCTGGGGGCTCTTCAGCACGCTGTTGCTGATCGAATCCCGCCCTGTCCGGCGCTCGCTCTACGCTCTCGCGGGAATGGCGCTAACGGGCGCTGCAGCTTTCATCTGAAGGGGGGAAGACCATGAGTAAATCAATCTGGCCCAAGGCCTCCAGTCTCCGCGTCGATCGCTCTCTCGCCGCGCATACGGCAATGGGACTGGTCATCAGCGCCATTCTCTACATCATCTGCGTCAGCGGCACGCTTGCCGTTTTTGAAGACGAACTCGGCTGGTGGGAACGGCCAAATGCGCCGAAAGTCACAGAAACCGAGGTCACACCTCAGCTGGTGACGAATGCCGCCAACGCCGTAATGGAAGCGGACCCGGACACGACGCACCTCTATCTCTACCTGCCGCGCGAAAACTGGCCGCGTCTCGTCATCGGAGGCGATGACGGTCTGTATTCCGCAGATGCAGAAGGCAATCCGGTAGGTGCCTATGAAACCCCGTGGAACAGTTTTCTGATCAATCTCCACTATTACCTGCACCTGCCGACAAGCATTGGCATGATCATTGTCGCCATCTTCGGTGTTATGATGCTGGGCATGGCTATTTCAGGCTTTCTGGCCCACCCGAAAATTTTCCGCGACGCCTTCCGTTTGAAAATGAGCGGCCAGCAGCGCCTGGGACAAGCCGACCTTCATAATCGGATCAGCGTCTGGACTGCGCCCTTTCACATCCTTGTGGCGGGCACGGGTGCTGTGATCGGCCTGTTTGTCGTCGTGGCCTTCCTCCTGGCACAGACCAGCTTTGGCGGCGACAACCGGGCACTGACGGAGGCGATTTTCGGAAGCGAGCCAGCACCAGACAGCACATCCGCTCCGCTCGCCAACATCGGCGGCGCCTTTGAAACGATGGACGATGTCGCCACTGGCCATCTGCCCTTCCTGATTGTCGTTCACGACCCGACGACAGCCGGTCAGCATATCGAGATCATGGCCGAACACTCCGATCGCCTGATCTATAGCGAAAACTACGCCTTCAATGCGCAAGGAGCCTTTGAGGGGACGGCTGGTTATTCAGATGGAGAAGCCGGCAAGCAGATCGCCTATTCAACCTATCGCCTGCACTTTGGCGATTTTGGCGGCACGGCAATGAAACTCACTTACTTCTTCCTGGGCATTCTCATGTGCGTGATGGTCGCCACAGGATTGAACATCTACTTCCTCAAACAAAGCGAAAAGGGACGCCCTAAACCGCGCCTCGCGGCGGGATGGTCTGCGATCGTCTGGGGAGCGCCAGCCTTGATGATCGCTACCCTGCCCCTCGCCATGCTGGGGGTCGGCGAAGTGTTGCTCACAGTCGTTTTCTGGATCGGGCTCATTGCCATGACCCTTGCTGGGTTTTTGAACGCGAATGCCTCAGGGATCGGTGTCATCATCCGAAAACTCGCTGGCGGCCTGATGGTTTTGACGGGCGTGATCCATGGCGCAGTGTTCTTTGACGCGCTGTCCAATTCGATCATTCTGGCCAGCGATCTCGGGCTTGTCCTCGGCGGTCTGGGCCTGGCAATCGGCCCGGTCTGGCGCACACCGTCACGCGCAAACAAGGCCGCAACGCCCGTTCCCGCTGAGTAGCCTGCGCCGCTCGTCACAGAACCTGTCACTTAATGATAGCCGGGTAGTATTTAATGCGCTAAACCGTCTTTCATATACACTGTACAGTGACAGGTTTTCTGGCCATGACGACGACTGACACGACGATCCAGCACCGCACTGCGGAGCCTCCGACACCACAACAAAAGCGTACGACATTCATCGCATTGATGATTGTTTTCCTGCTGTCCGCGCTGGATATGACAATCATTTCCACCGCCATGCCGCGTATTGTGGCGGATCTCCATGGCCTGGAGATTTATGCATGGGTCACCACGGTCTACCTGCTCACCTCGACGGTTATGGTCCCCATCTGGGGCAAGCTCGGCGATATGTATGGCCGCAAGCTGATTCTCATCCTGGGCATTTCCATTTTTGTAGGCGGATCCTGGCTCTGCGGTCTGGCTGGCGAGTTTGGTGACCTGCCAATTCTCGGGTCTGGCATGATCCAGCTGATCGTCTTCCGCGGCATTCAGGGCATAGGTGGTGGCGCGCTGTTTACCTCGGCTTTTGCGACGATTGCTGACCTTTTCGAACCGCGCGAACGGGCGAAATATGCTGGACTGTTTGGCGCCGTCTTTGGGCTCGCAAGCGTGCTCGGCCCTGTTATTGGTGGCTTTTTCACCGATCATGGAACAGTCGAGATTTTTGGCACCC
>NZUJ01000085.1 GCA_002701295.1 Ponticaulis sp.
AATCCAGGTTTCTGGAGAAACCACGGATCATCAGATGTCCCGGCAATGATCACGGGCGTTCCCATGTGTGTTGTCTCAAACAGCTTGTCTGAAAAATCCCGCGGCAAACGGATACAGCCATGCGAGGCGGGATAACCGGGAAGGTGCCCGGCGTGAAGCGCAATCCCCGTCCATGTCAGGCGCTGCATGTTGGGCATGGGCGCATTGTCATAGAGGTTCGAATAATGATCCCGGTTTTTCTGCAGGATCGTGAACACACCGGTCGGCGTTCTGTGCCCGGCCGTGCCAGTAGAGCAGGTCGAGACACCAATGCGAACCCCGCCGCGATAGACATGCACCAGCTGTTCCGGGATCGAGACCACGATGGCAACAGGGCCGCGTGGTGAGAGTTCTGGCGCCCAGACAAACTGCCCCGGTTTGAGCGTTCCTGGCTGGATCGCCGAGTCCAGAGCGTCGGCTTGAAACGCAATCAGAGTGGCGCCCGCAATGCCCAACAGGCTGCGGCGCGAGAATTCTCCGACTGAATGTTTCCGACTGGCCATATCAGTTCTCCCCGAAAGGCTGACCCATACTAGCATATAAGAAGGCCAGCGCGCGGTGAGAACTGTAGAAAAGTGTCGCGGTTTGTCAGCTAATCGGTGGACGGGTTTTTATCATATGCAAAACCAGCCACCAGAGCATAGCCCAGCCCGTGCCCAGCGCCCAACCTGCGAGGACGTCAGACGGCCAGTGAACCCCAAGAAAGACACGGCTCATTCCGACCAGAAGCGTCGTCACCACAGCGCCGGTAATGATCAGCGCTTTGACGCGGCGACGTTCATGCGCCTCGGCAACAATCATACCGAGAGTGAGATAGGCAATGGCGGACAGCGTGGCATGCCCACTCGGAAAACTGGAGCTCATGGCATGCGTAAGATGTTCAACCAGCTCTGGCCGTGGCCGGGAAAACCCGAGCTTCAACAGCGAACTGAGAAGCGTGCCGGAAAGGACTGCGCCAACCGCAATCGCCGCATGTCGCCAGCGCTTCATGGAGATGAGATATACTGCGCTCGCCGTCAGGAGCAGCGTCAGCACCGTATAGCCGCCCAGTGAGGTGATGTCCGTCATCGAATATTCGAGCCAGAACGGCCCGATCGGCTGGGACGGATCGCCCGGTTCACGCAGCGCCAGAAGAATATCTTCATCCAGGCTGTGGCCTTCGCCTTCCAGAATTTCTTCGGCGATCGACCAGAAGGCAAAAAACGCTGCGGCCATCACGCCAAAGCCGATCAGGGGTCCCGAGCCAAAGGGCAGGCGGTTGCGAACGAGATGAAAAGCCTCAGTGCTTTTCTGCTTTATGCTTTGAAAATCCATAAGTGGATCAATGCATAACCTCGCTTCGGGTTGCGCGAAATCAGATCGCCAGCGGTTCCAGCACGCAAAGCTTGCAGCCATGGAGATGATAGGGCGCTTCCTCGATTGAGATGATGCGCGCCTTATCTGCCTGTTCCAACACATCGAAATGTCTCAGATAGCCATCCTTCCAGACATCTTCGTGCACGGTCGCGACGACATAGCCTTCTGGCTTCGTGATCCGGAGCAGCTCATCAAAGCCTTGCGGGCCAACATGGGCATGCGTGAATGTGCCGACACAGGTGACTGCATCATAGCTGTTCGAGCCATAACTCAGCGCCCGGGTCATATCCTCGGTCTGTAGCGCCTGATAGACGCCTTTATCGTCGGCCAGTGCGAGCATTTCCGGTGAGATATCCATACCATCTATGGCCTCAAAACCGCGCTCCTGCAGCTCAACGCCAGCGAGCCCCGTGCCGCAGCCGGCATCCAGGATTTTCTGCGCGTCAGGGAGAATGCTGGACAGTTTCTCTGCGACGACTTTCGGGGCGATATAGCCCATATCTTCCACGGTATCTTTCTCATAGCTGGTCGCCCAGTCTTTATAGGCATCTCGGACTTCATCCGGTTCGCCCTTCATGGTGTAGATGCGGTTGAGGATCGGGTTTTCTGAGGCCTTTTCCATAGGCGCTCCTTCTGGTGAGTGTGAATCGGTCAGTACGATACGCAAACTCACGCACGGCTAAGCACGCGCTGGCCTGATTGCTCAGGCGCGTTCACTATAGGCGAAGCTGTGTGAGAACCCAAATCCACCAGAGAAAGACATGTAAATATTCCGACGCGCACCCTAACCTTGAACAAGGGGGCGGCGTTTCAGCTTACAGCTGGCGAATGGCAGGCGGGGCGAAGCTCCGAACTGCATTCGAGCAAATCACAAACACCCTTTCTCCCCATAAATACAGGCTTATCCACGAGACATCCGCTCCGACTCAGCTAGAGTAATCTGTCAGGAGAAATATGCATGTCCGACCTTATGGATTCCGGTGAAGAGAACATCATCGATGAGAGCCTGAATGAGGCCCTGTCGCGGCGGTATCTGGCCTATGCGCTGTCGACGATTACGAGCCGCGCTCTGCCCGATGTGCGCGACGGGCTGAAGCCTGTGCAGCGGCGCATCCTCTATGCCATGCGCGAGCTGAAGCTGAACCCGGATGCGGCCTATCGGAAATGCGCCAAGGTGGTCGGCGATGTGATGGGTAATTACCACCCGCACGGCGATAGCGCGATTTATGACACCATGGTCCGCCTGGCGCAGAGTTTCTCGGTTCGATATCCGCTGGTGGATGGGCAAGGCAATTTCGGCAATATCGACGGCGATAGCGCAGCGGCCATGCGGTACACAGAAAGCCGGATGACAGAGGCGGCGAAGCTGCTTCTGGACGGGCTGGACGAGAACGCCGTTGATTTCCGCGATACCTATGACGAGCGCGACAAGGAGCCGGTTATTCTGCCGGCGGCCTATCCGAACCTGCTGGCCAATGGATCGACCGGGATTGCCGTGGGTATGGCAACCAGTATTCCGCCGCATAACGCTGCGGAGCTGATCGATGCGTGTCTGATCCTTGTCGACAACAAGAATGCGACTGTGGATGAGCTGCTGGAGGTGATGCCCGGGCCGGACTTTCCGACGGGCGGCATTCTGGTGGAGCCGAAGGACAATATTCGCGAAGCTTATGCGACCGGGCGCGGCAGTTTCCGCACGCGGGCGAAATGGCACATGGAAGAGCTGGGGCGCGGCACCTGGCAGATCGTGGTCACTGAAATTCCGTTTCAGGTACAGAAAGGCAAGCTGATCGAACGGCTGGCTGAGCTGATCGATGGCAAGAAGGTGCCTTTGCTCGGTGATGTGCGCGATGAGAGCGCAGAAGACATTCGCGTGGTTCTGGAGCCGAAGTCGAAGACAGTGGACCCGGACATGCTGATGGAGAGCCTGTTCAAGCTGTCTGATCTGGAGAACCGGTTCTCGCTAAACCTCAATGTGCTGGATCGCGGCGTGCCGAAGGTGATGAATCTGAAACAGGTTCTGCAGGCCTATCTGACACACCGCAAAGAGGTGATTGTGCGGATTGCGCAGCATCGCCTCGACAAGACGCTGGCGCGGATTGAGGTGTTGGAAGGCTATCTGGTGGCCTTTCTCAATCTGGATGAAGTGATCCGGATTATCCGCGAGGAAGACCATCCGAAGGCCGAGCTGATGGCGACGTTCAGCCTGACAGAGAACCAGGCCGAGGCGATCCTGAATATGCGGCTTCGCTCTTTGCGGAAGCTTGAGGAGATGGAAATCCGCGGCGAGCATGCCGAGCTCGAGAAAAAGCGCGACAGCCTGCAGGCGCTGATCGCGTCGGACCGCCGCCAGTGGACAGAAGTGGCCAAAGGGCTGAAAGCGGCACGGGAAGTGTTCGCACCCGAGACTGAACTGGGGCGTCGTCGGAGCGCCTTTGGTGACGCGCCGGAGACAGATCTCGATGCCGTGATGGAAGCGCTGATCACGCGTGAGCCGATTACGGTGGTTCTGTCGAAGCTCGGCTGGATCCGTGCACTGAAAGGCCATCAGTCGGACCTCTCCAGCACCAAGTTCAAGGAAGGCGATGAGCTGCACCTGTCTGTCCAGATGGAGACGACGGACAAGCTGATCCTGATGAGCTCTGACGGGCGGGCGTTTACGCTGGGCGGTGACAAGCTGCCGAGTGGACGCGGGCAGGGCGAGCCGATCCGGTTCCAGATCGAGCTTGAAGAGGATGTCGATATCATCGACATGTTCAAACTGATGCCGGACCGGAAACGCTTTATGGCCTCAACCGGCGGGTATGGCTTTATCTGTCCGGAAGGCGAACTCTCATCGGCACGGAAAGCCGGCAAGGCCTGTGTGTCGACCAGCGAGGGCAATATGCTGATGAGCTGTAAAGTGGCCGAGGGCGACCTGGTGGCTGTCGTGGGTGAGAACCGCAAGCTGCTAATCTTTGATGTGGCGGACCTGCCGGAAATGCCGAAGGGCAAGGGTGTGAAGCTGCAGAATTATAAAGATGGTGGGCTGGCCGATGCCATGGTGTTCAAGTCCGAAGACGGGTTTGCCGTGACGGATGGCGCTGGACGACAGCGAACCTTTCCGGACTGGCGCGACTGGCTGGGCAAGCGGGCTGCGGCAGGGCGTATGGCGCCGAGAGGCTTCCCTCGGAATGGAACGTTTTCGGGTTAGCTCTCGTGGTCCCTGATGATTCTGGGATCGGCTGCGCTTCTGTGGTGGCCAAAAGTACCTTGATTGTCCAAAGGTTTTAAGCTGGTGATATTGATCAGATCGCGTTTTTTCTTCGGTTTGATTGCTATGTTGATTTCGGCATGCGGTGAGCCGGCTCAGTTGGAGAATAGTCCAGATGAGTATGTCTATCTTCGAGCAGGGTACGACTTTCATTCCGGTCATCCAGAAAAGAATCGCATGGCAAATGAAAAACTTCTCGGGATGTTCGAACGGGTTGAACAGAATAAGGATAAGTATGTGAGCGATGGTCTGAGAGGGATCATCTATCCCGCGGTTGATCATGAATATTTCGAGTTAGTTTTTCAGGGTGATTGCGAAGCAGCGCGAGCATTCTTCCGGACACTTGCTCGTTCGGTCGCGAATTACCTGTCTGAAGATGGGATTGTTTGCAGCAACGACATTCGAACCTCCAGCTGGGAGATGGCCGGCGAGTGAGTTTGCCCCTGCGCGGTCGCTTGTTTGGGGGAGACATCAGCGACTTCGCCTTGCTCATGTAGTGCCAATCCTCAGGGTTGACCTGTAGGTCCCAATCCCTAGGCTGATCTTCAAAGAATTGATACTATTCGAGTTTCTAGGATGCACCTTCTAAATCGACTGGCTGTTGCAGCCACGAGCGTCGTAGCGATCGCGGGTGTCGCGTCGGCGCAAGTCGAACCCCCTCTCCATCAGGCCATTCTGGATGGCGATGTCGACGCGATCTGGGCAAATCTGGACGATCCGGACGTTCCTGGTGTTTCACCGCCGGGAATCCGGCCGTTGCTCCGACTGCTGACCCCTGAGGCAGATGAGGTGCTGGACACGCGGTCTCATTTCGAACTGTTGGAAAAGCTGTTGGGGCCCGATGGAGCGAACCTGAGTCTGCCCGGATATGTCGGCTATGAGGGTGCTCTTTATGCCTTCGGTCCGCTCACCGTGATCGACCCTGTTCTCACAGAGTTATCTAACGAAGGATTTGATGCGTCAGAAGCAGGCGCGGACTGGGAGATGCCGTATTACCCGGTGTCTCAGGCGTTTGATCCATATTGGTATTCCGACGACACCATCGAATGCACGCCAATGGGCTTTGCCTTACTGGGGGCAATGGTAACGGATGAAGGCTCTTCAGCGCAGTTCGAAGCTGCGAATAAGTTATTCTACGTCTTTCTGTATTTTGACGGTGATACGCTTCAGTTGGATGAGGTGTGCCGTTTTCTGAAGGTCCCGGCAGGCCTCGATATCGCGGATAGCAAAATTTCCGTTCATGACTGGCTAGCCTATGCCGGTGGGATTTACGGGAATGAGGTCGGGCTTGAAAGCGCGAAAGCCGCGTTGATGGATCAGGGCTTGTACGACGAAGCCGAATATGAGGCCTCATTTGCGAAATTTGAGCCGCTGGCTGAGGGCCTGGAGAGCAAGCGGCAGTCGCGCATGGCTCAGCAGACCATTTCGCGTCCGCCTCAAACCGAAAAACAACAGGTAGTATCTGCGCCTCCGGTGACGGCGGTTTCGTCAAGTCGCGGGACGACGATCGACCCCGAGATTTTACAGCCGTTCCGGAACACGATCGAACGTGACTTCACGACCGAACTGAAACCGACGCTCAAGCCAGATTCAAAAGAACCAGCCATTCACAAAGCGATAATGCGCGGCGATCTGAATGCTTTCAGGCGCGCATTGGATGATCCGAAATCAGACGGTTATTCGCCGCGCGGTCTGCCGCCAATGGCCCGCCTGATGACAAAGGGTGTTCAGGAGAGCGTGCCAGCTGATGTCAGAATGCAGATGATCCGCGATTTGTCAGAAGCAGGTGGTGGGCCAACCGGGCTCCCAAGTGCTTATCTGAACGGCCCTCCTGAACTGGTTCGGGAACTGATCATCGAGTCGGTCGAGCGCATGCCGGAGAGTTATACCCCTGACCGGCTAGAATCGACGCCCATCAATATTCTTTTTCCTGTGGTCGATGATTTCTCGACTCCTATGACATATGGGCAATCTCTTTACGACTCCTGGGTAAGCATTGTGAGGTGCACTCCGGCAGGCATGATTTCCTGGAGCGTTGCTTCCAGGGAGTTCGGTACGCCAGCGTCTCAGGAGAGCCTTGAAAACCTGATGGCGCTTCTGGAGATTGTGCCGACAGATATTCTGCGCAATCAGCCTGCTTGCTATTTTAGCAAAGGCAAAGTTGATAGCTTGGAACATCGCGATCTTTCGATGTTTGAGCTCATGCTTCTGATTGGGGTGCTTTCCGAGAGCGAACAGAACGCTCAGGCAGGGATCAACATTCTTCAGGCAGCAGGCCTGTGGAGCGAGGAGGCCCAGACCTATGCGGAGTCATGGATCAACCCCGTTTTGGGAGAAATCAGGGGGCAGCGCCAGTATGCCTATGACAAGCGACAGCTAGAGAAGCAGCTGGATTCTCTTCCCATTGACCGTCGGGAACCAGCCATCCACAAGGCCTTGCTGCGAGGCGACTATGATGGCGTCATTGCCAATCTTTCTCAGGCGAATTCGACCGGGGTGAGCCCTTCCGGTATTCGCCCGTATTTGCGTCTGATTACCCCACGCGTTCAGAACCAATTTAGCGCAAGTGAGCAAATGAGTTTGGGTACAGCGATTGCAGAGCGTATCGACGTCACTGATTTCGACAATTATCAGGTTCTGGTTCATGCGGCTGCTTATGGCGCGTTTGACTATTTTAAGATTCTTCTGGATGCCTTCCATACTGGGCGTGAGAGTGTCGGGAAGCCGCGAATTTCACGCGATCAATTGAACCTGACGTCAGTACAACGCGGGCAGGGCGAATATTCTCAGTTTGGATCCACGCATGACACATGCCCTGTGCTGATGCATGTCTGGTATTCCTATATCAGCGCGCCGAACGCTTCGACTCAGCTCGAAGAGGCGAAATCGAAACTGATCTTCCTTTTGTCCGGTATTCGAAGTTGGCTGGATGACGGCCCGGATCTCGATAGTCCGATACTTGGCGACCCGGAACAGTCGTGCATTTTTTATCAGCTGAAGTCGAACCCGATGGCACCGGGCGGCATAGAGCGACGCGTTAGAAGTCGACCCAATCTTTATACGGAACTTGAGAAGGCGTTGAAAATGCCAGCGCAGAAAGAGCGCGCGGAGTGGGTGGTCGATAAGCTGATCGAATATGGTCGCTTCAAACCTGAGGCTTTGTCCTATTGGGCGGATATCGACGCGCAAAGACAGCGCAATCTCGCTGCGCGAAACCGTGAGGAGGCCGAGACTCTGGCCGCCACGCGCGCTTATGAGCGGCAGATGGACCAGCAATCGCTGTCCGCAGGTATCGCCGGAGGACTGTCTGCCATAGATCGCGATCTCAGAAGTACTCCGGAGGCGCAAAGAGCGGAGCTAGAGCGCCGTGCTGGCGAGGAGGCTGAGCGGTTGAGCCGCGAACGTCTTCGCAGAGGAGAAGCCGGAACCGGCCTGATCGTCGAGAAGGACGGCGAATACGTGATCGATAACAGCATGTTCACGCTCAAGGCTGGCACGATTGAAGAGAGCGATGAGACATTTGCCCAGGGCGAAACGTCTAACGGGTCGACCAGAAAGGCAGATTACGGGTCATCGGGTGTGTGTGAAGGTTTCAATGCCGCTGAATATGAAAGTCAGGTAGGGCGTACATGCGCGCTTATGAACCCATGTCATCCGGGGCATGATGCCTATATGGCCAGTCTTCCGTCCGAAGGCTCAGGTCCGGCCGCTATCTGCAACTGATCCAATCGGCTGAGACGTCAATGTGTCTTGCCTCGCAGCGTGATTGGGTCGCAACCGCGTTCAAAAATTTAGACTTTTGACCAGATTCCAACCTGAGTGGGGAAGGGCTAGCTGTCAGCTCAATCACTTATACATGCCGTCGCGGAGATTGATTCCGTGTTCGAGATAGACCTTCAGACCCGCCAGCATGTGTGACCATCCCATGCAGTTCCCATAAGAGCCTTTGAGGGCGGTATCGCGTGAAGCGGGCCAGCCCTCCTCGCGAAGGGTAACAAGCGTTCGGGTGTTTTCATCGAGCGGTTCGAACGTCATGGTGACGGTCGTCTTGTATTTCGGGCCATTATAGCCTGGCTCGTAGGCTTCCCATTCCAGAATGATCCGGCGGTTCTGTTCAACCTCGATGACGTCAACCGGAAAGGCGCCGGGATAGTCATGGAAATCCCACATGACCGTGGCACCGGTTTCAAGACGGCCTTTCGCGCCACCTGTTGTGAAATAGCCTGAGAGTTTGTCGGGATCGGCGACACCTTCAAAGACCTCTTCAACCGGTTTCGAGACGCGTGCACTGACTTCGAAATTGAGTGTTTGTTTTTCGCTCACCTTGGTCTCCGGTTTTGATGTGTACTTACGTTGTTATCGCTGCGCTCATTCGCTCCGTGGGGGCGGGCATTCGCCCGAGACACGCTTGTGTCTGGTTCGCTTCGATATTGCTTGTTTTAGCGCGTTCCCAAGGCGTGTTCTTGGGAGGCATATCTTGGTTGGATCCTGCCCTTTAGAGAGTTTATTGTCTGTTCATCAATTATGTTATAAAAATATAACATGTCAAATGAAGAAATGGAAAATCGGATATTCAAGGCACTGGCCGCGCCCGTGCGGAGGCGCATTCTGGATGCGCTGAAGGATAATACGATGACAACAGGCGAGCTGGCCGATCAGTTTGATGAGATTGACCGGACGACTGTCATGCAGCATTTGCGCGTGCTGGAAGCGGCCGATCTGATTGTCTCCATTAAACGGGGCAGGGTGCGCTGGAACCATCTGAACCCGTTACCGATCAAGGACATACACGATCGCTGGATCGGTCCTCATGCAGCGGCTGCAGTCGACAAGCTGTCAGAGTTGAAGGACCTTTTGGAAACGCACGAGCAGGCAGATGTTGAAGAATGATTCTGATTTTTGGGGCCTGAGACAGTGAGACGTGATGTCGGGATAGCGGTTTGATATTCGCCGTCTGGCTGACGTTTGTCGGCATTGTTTCCTCTAAATGGCGGGAAAATTGACGGCCAGACTGCGCGGGTTCTGATCTTTAAAATAAATTGCAAATAATTCGCAATAGCAATTGCAATTCTGATTTCGACAGTTAAGAACGCTTCTCATTATCAGTTAAGGGGAAGCCTTCGTGTCGAGTAAGTTCAGAACAGAAACCGCCATTGCGGCGCTTATTCTTGGTATCAGTGGAGGTCTGTCAGCGCAGGCACAGACGCAAGCTGCAGAAGAATCGGGTGGCGCAGCGCTCGTTGAAGCTTCGGCGGAGCGCGAAGGTGAATCGCGTCTGGACGATATCGTTGTGACTGCTGCTGGTTTTCAGCAGCAAGTGGTCGAAGCGCCGGCGAGTATCACCCTGATCCCGCGATACGAGCTGGAACAGCAACGTGTGAACAGCCTCGCCGAAGCACTTCAGAATGTGCCCGGTATTGATGTCGGTAATGGTGTCGGCAAGACGGGCGGAATGAACATCTCCATCCGCGGCATGCCGAGTGATTACACGCTGGTTCTGGTGGATGGGCGTCGTCAGAATGCGGCCGGAAACGTCACGCCGAATGGATTTGGGGAGACCTCATCCAGCTTTATTCCGCCTGTTTCTGCCATTGAACGTATTGAGGTTGTCCGGGGGCCGATGTCGACCCTTTATGGGTCAGATGCCATGGGCGGGGTTGTGAACATTCTCACCCGAACGCCAGATGAAGACTTCGGCCTGGATATTGGCCTTGATGCCACGCTCCAGGGAGATGACGACTTCGGTAACAGCTACAACACCACGATTTATGCAGATGGACCTGTGGTGCCGGGCAAGCTGGCTTTCGCTGCGCGTGGCCGATATTACGAACGCGAAGCAGCGGACCTGATCTATGAGGATGCCAATGGTGACCCGATTGAAGTTTCCAAGCGCGGCCCATCGCCCGTGGGTGCGGAGATCTGGTCTGCTGGCGGAAGACTGACCTTCACGCCTTCAGATGATCATCGCATCTGGTTTGATGTCGACCTGGCGCGCCAGACTTATGACAATTCGGAAGGTCAGCTCGGCACGCTGGGAACACGCGGTTATGCCGATGAGCTGGAATTCAATCGCGATCAGCTCGTACTTGCCTATACTGGCGATGTGCTGGGCGGGATTGTCGACACGGATATCACTTATAACACGACTGAAACGCTGGGCCGTGTTTTGCCATCAGATGTGGCTGGAACTGACCGGCTGGCGGGTGATCCCCGCGAGTTGGAGGCCAGCAATACGATTTATAATGCGCGCTATTATCGTTCGATTGGAGATCACACCTTCACAGTCGGTGGACAATACTGGGATGCCGAGATGGTGGATGGTGTGGCCGCCGACATGTTCGAGCATCAGCAATGGGCGATTTTCGCCGAAGACGCCTGGCAGTTCCACGAAGACGTTGCGCTGACGTTCGGCCTGCGGATGGATGATCACAGCGTTTTCGGAGAGCATTTCAGCCCGCGCGCCTATCTGGTGTGGGCGGCAAGCGAGGCACTGACCCTGAAAGGTGGCGTGAGCCGCGGCTTCAAGACTCCGGGTCTGGAACAGATTGCGCCGGGCATTATCGGTTTTCGCGGGCAGGGTACGATTCCCGTTCTCGGGACGCCTAGCCTGCAGCCAGAAACCAGCACGACGTATGAAGCCGGTGCGTTCTTCGATCCGGGCGCCGGGTTCAGCGGCAATGTATCGGTGTTCAAGAACGTGTTCGAAGACAAAATTGCCAGTGGACCAGAGCTTCTCAACTGCGCCTTTGGTTTGACGGAAGCCGAATATAACGCGCTGACGCCCTCTGACTCCTGTGTGGATTACGGGTATTGGCCACGACCAGCGACGTATACGCAATCAGTCAATGTGGATGAGGCCGAAACACAGGGTGTTGAAGCGTCATTCCGTCAGCGCTTCCGTCCGGATCTGAGCCTTTCGGTAAACTATACCTATACCGAGAGCGAACAGAAAAGCGGATCGAGCGCAGGCGAACCCCTGGTGAATACGCCTGAACATCAGGCCAATGCTCGCCTCAGCTGGGATGTGCAGGATGATATCACGCTGTGGCTTCGCGGTGAGTTTGCGTCATCGCGCTATCGCGGCGCCGGAGATGCACAGGATGCGCTTGGCGATTATGACGCGTATTCGCTCTTCCATCTGGGCGGCTCCTGGCAGGTTCAGGAAAATGTGTCACTGGGCGCGACCGTGTACAACCTGTTCGACGAAGACTTCATTCAGTACCTGCCTTACGATCGAAATGGCGAACTGGCCTATTCGAATGCCTATGCAATCAATCAGGAGCCTCGTCGTTTGTGGGTCTCGCTGAACGTCACGTTCTGATGATCTTCTGGGGAGGCGCAATTTGTGTCTCCCCTGAACAGAGGTGGCGAGGAGGGGGGTGACGCGTCAGTATGTGTGATGGCTTGCCGTTGGAAGCGCTTTCCGGGTAACGTCTTTCGTATTGATTTTGGGGAGTCGCACCAATGACCGGTTTGTTTATTGTTCTGGGGATTATTGCCGTCGTCGTGATGGCGCTGATCGGGATTTACAACTCGCTTGTGGCCAAGCGTCAGCAGGTCCGTCAGGCCTTTGCCGACGTCGATGTGCAGCTGAAACAGCGCCGCAACCTGATCCCGAACCTTGTTGAAACCGTCAAGGGCTATGCAAGCCATGAGAAAGAAACTCTGGATGCGGTGATCCAGGCGCGGAACTCGGCCATGAGCGCCTCCGGGCCGAAGGAAACAGCGGAAGCTGAAGCTATGGTAGCGGGCGCTCTGGGACGCTTGTTTGCGTTGGCTGAAGCTTATCCGGACCTCAAGGCAAACACCAACTTCCTTGAGTTGCAGAAAGAACTGTCGCTAATTGAAGACAAGCTGGCTGCGGCGCGCCGCTTCTACAACTCTGCTGTGTCTCAGTACAACACCACCAAGCAGAGCTTCCCGGCGGTTATTATCGCAGGCTCATTCGGCTTTATGGATGAAGAGTTCTACGATCTGGGCGATGAGGTCCGCGCGGACCTTTCTGTTGTGCCGGATGTGAAGTTTTAAGGGGCTTGTTCGACTGACCGCCCGCTTCTCGCCATGCGGCGCTTTCGCGATGGGGCGCGCTCAAGGCTGCTGTAATTCAAAAAAGCCCGCCGATATGGCGGGCTTTTTTATGTTTGGCTTGCGTTCTATCTTACGCGGCCAAGACAGACACCGCTTTGGCATTCACGAATTCTTTCATACCGAAGCCGCCATGTTCGCGGCCATAGCCTGAATTCTTTACGCCGCCGAAAGGCAGGTTTGGTGCGGCGATATCATAGCCATTGATGACTACCATGCCGGTGTCGAAATACATCTTAGCGAGCTTTTCGGCACGCTCCACATTGGTGGAGAAGATGCCACCACCAAGGCCATAGCGGCTGTCATTGGCGATACGCATAGCGTCCTCATCGTCCTTCGCTTTGATGACAGAGGCGACAGGGCCGAACAGTTCGTCATCATAGGCTGGCTGGCCGGGCTCGACGTTTACGAGAACGGTTGCCGGATACCAGGCACCTTTGCGGTCCGGGACTTCACCGCCACATAGTATTTTTGCGCCTTTTTCGACGCTTTCCTGAACCTGCTTGTGAAGATCATCACGGAGTTCGATGCGTGACATAGGACCGAGTTTTGTGTCGCTCTTCATCGGGTCGCCGGGCTCGATGGCCTTCATAGCTGCAGTGTATTTTTCGACGAATGCATCATAGTTTTTCTCTGTGACGATGAAGCGTTTGCCGTTCACGCAGGTCTGACCGTTGTTGAAAATGCGGGCCATGACGGACGTCTTCACAGCGAGATCGAGATCGGCATCTTCGAGCACGAGAAATGCATCGTTCGAGCCGAGTTCCAGAACGGTTTTCTTGAGCATCTCGCCTGCTTTCGCGCCGACATGTTTGCCGGCCTTGTCGCTGCCCGTGAGCGTGACGCCGCGCACAAGGTCATTCTCGATCACCGCATCAGACTGGTCATGGCTGATAAGAAGAACCGTGAAGAGGTGTTCCGGAAGGCCTGCGGCTTCGAAAATCTCGCTCAACATGAGGCCGCTTCCGGTGCAGGCTTCAGCGTGCTTCAGCAATACGCCATTGCCTGCCATGAGGTTGGCGATGGAATAGCGGATGGCTTGATAACAGGGGAAGTTCCACGGCTGGATACCATAGACGACACCGATGGGAGAGTAGGTCACGGTGGCGCGTTCGCCGTTCGGATGGTCTCGCGTCTCATCAGCCAGTTCGGTGGGGCCGTTTTTGGCAGTGTACTCGCAAATGCCAGCACAGAGGTCGATTTCCTGTTTGCTGCCTTCGAGGAGCTTTCCTGTTTCGCGCGTCATGAGTTCAGCAAAATCATCTTTGCGGGCTCGGAGTTCATCGGCGATTTTCGCAATGATTGAGGCGCGCTCTTCATGCGATGTCAGGCGCCAGTCGAGATAGGCTTCGTGGCACTGTCTGACAGCTGTTTCGAGTTCAGTGTCGCTCATCAGTGGGTAAGAATTAAGGGCTTCGCCAGTTGCGGGATTTACGGTTTTCAGGTCAGTCATAATCGTCCTGTCTGTGTTTCGGGTGTGAAGACGAAACACGAACCGACGGTCACGAGTTCCGTGACTGACCCACTGACAGGGATCAAAAATATTTAATGTTGTCAGGGGCTGGACGGAGTGGGTAAGCGAACTACAGGTTTGCCTTCAATTCGGCATAACGCTCGTTTTCGCGGGCGAAAAGTGCGCGGACCATGTCGCCATTGGTTGGCTCTTTTTCGAGGGTCTCCGGGTCCCACTGATGGCGCGGCGTATCGAAGAATTCGCCACCGTAAATGTGGATGCCGCCCGTGAAGCGCAGGAGGGGATTGGTGACCGAATGAACCGCGTTTTTGCCAAGCGTGGCGATATCGCCCTCAAACAGGCAATTCGCTCCGAGGGATTTGAGGCCGTCATCGGTTTCATGCCAGAAGATGTTATCTTCCCGGCCGGTATAAATGCCGATCATCGCCCACATGTCGTGATTATGCGGCAGAAGACACATACGCGGGGTCCATGTGGCCGCGAAGATGGTCAGCTCGTCAGAGCGGAGGAGGACATCCATACCGGCTTCTGTTGGCTCGCCTATTCCGCGGAGAACGTCAGCCGGATCCGACAGCGCGCTGGCCAGGATCTCACGGATCGCGCCGACCGGGTCGGTCTCTGTGTTGGCCTGAAGGCAGTCAGCGGCGAATTGGTCTCGGTCGAACTTCGTCATGGCTTACCTTTTCACGATCCATGATCGCTTTCCAGACGAAATGATAATTGAACGCTTCGCGTCCCCCCTCATCCCAACCCTTCTCCCCAGTGAGGGGGAGAAGGGCTTTCTTCTTTACCGCGTGAGGCTTGGGAGCCAGGTGGCCAGGACCGGCAGAGCCGCGACGAGGGCGATCATCAGAAGCTGCAGGCCGATAAAGGGCAGAGCGCCCTTCCAGATATCGAGCGTTTTGAGGCTGTCAGGCGCTGCACCGCGCAGGTAGAAGAGCGCAAAGCCGAAAGGCGGCGTCAAGAAGCTGGTCTGAAGATTGAGCGCCATGAGAATGGCGAGCCAGACCGGATCAAACCCTGCCACAATGAGCGGTGGTGCGACGAGCGGCACGACAACGAAAACGATCTCGATAAAGTCGAGGAAGAAGCCCAGTACGAACATGACGAGCATGGCGATGATGAGGGCGCCCCATTTTCCGCCCGGAGTCGCGGAGAGCAGTTCGTGGACCAGATCATCCCCGCCAAAACCGCGAAAGACGAGGCTGAACAGGCTGGCCCCAATCAGGATGAGAAACA
>NZUJ01000086.1 GCA_002701295.1 Ponticaulis sp.
GAAATGGATGCTCGCCCACCATAAGGAGAGCTTCCTCTACACCCATTTCGAAGAGATCTGCGAGATCATGCGCGCCTATGACGTCAGCTTCTCGCTGGGCGATGGCCTGCGTCCTGGCTCCATTGCCGATGCGAATGACCGCGCCCAGTTTGCAGAGCTCGAAACCCTGGGCGAGCTTACCAAAGTGGCCCACGCCCATGGCTGTCAGGTGATGATCGAAGGCCCGGGCCACGTGCCAATGCACAAGATCAAGGTGAATATGGAAAAGCAGCTCCGCGAATGCGGCGAGGCGCCGTTCTACACGCTCGGCCCCCTCACCACAGATATCGCGCCGGGTTATGACCACATCACGTCGGGCATCGGCGCCGCCATGATCGGCTGGTATGGCACGGCCATGCTTTGCTATGTCACGCCGAAAGAGCATCTCGGCCTGCCAGACCGTGACGATGTAAAAGTCGGCGTCATCACCTATCGCCTCGCCGCCCATGCGGCCGACCTCGCCAAGGGCCATCCCGCCGCGCAGGTGCGGGATGACGCGCTCTCACGCGCCCGGTTTGAATTCCGCTGGGAAGACCAGTTCAACCTCGCGCTGGACCCGGAAACGGCGAGAGACTTCCACGACCAGACCCTGCCGAAAGAGGCGCACAAGGTGGCGCATTTCTGCTCCATGTGCGGCCCGAAATTCTGCTCCATGAAGATCACGGCCGAGGTCCGCGACTACGCCGCCAACATGACAGATAATGAGAAGAAGGCGCTGAATTTAGAGGCGGAGCGCGGCATGGAAGAAATGTCACGGAAGTACGAAGAGATGGGGTCAGAGCTGTATCTCTCAGAGAGCGGTGAGAAGAGAGAGCCGATTGACTGATCTCAAAATCCATGTGGACCGTGATTCAGTCGCCGCCGGTGATGATGTGGAACAGCACAAGAAGACGGTGTCGGTTCGACATTCAACTGATATGCTTGTGATGCTCAGTCATTTGCTGGTCAAATATCCGCTTCCTCAAATAGCTGGTGGTAAGGCAACCTGGATTATCTCCCGTACATCGAAATTCGGGACCCGCTTTCCTTATGATGCTATCGCGGTCATGGCACAGCAATGGAACCTACCGAATTTGCTCGCCTCTCCCGATACCGCCGCTCATCTCGATGCTGACGGTTCGATGACACTGTATTTTAAGTACATGGCTCAGAAGTCACCTGATGATGTGATGAGCGCATTGAAAGTTCTGGAGAGATGATGCGCTCTCAGGCGCGCATTTCGAGTTCCGCTGGGAAGACCAGTTCAACCTCGCGCTGGACCCGGAAACCGCCCGCGATTTCCACGACCAGACCCTGCCGAAAGAGGCACACAAAGTGGCGCATTTCTGCTCCATGTGCGGTCCGAAATTCTGCTCCATGAAAATTACCGCCGAGGTCCGCGACTATGCCGCCAACATGACGGATAATGAGAAAAAAGCGCTCAAGCTCGAAGCAGAAGCTGGGATGAAAGAAATGTCGCGGAAGTATGAAGAGATGGGCTCTGAGCTTTATCTCTCAGAAGATGGAATGAAGCGCGAGGCGATTGATTGACTCATACTTAAGGCAGGCCTCGACCCGCCGCTCATTAAATTGGCGGGAAAATGCCCGCCCCACATTGCAGCTCGGACTGAACCGCTTCCGCGGGATTTGCCCCCCGCCAATACACGGCGTTTCGTGAGCCTGCCTTATCGGTCTGAGAAACAGATTGATCGCTCGCTTTCTCTGTAGTTGAAATATACTCGGTTTTCAGAGGGCGGGGGGGGGGCAATTTCATGTCGCGTTTGAATTGGCTGGTTTTGACAGGGTTGGCCGTATCGCTGATTGCCGCTTTGGCCTTGCCCGCGTCGCGGGACTGGTTCTGGACGCAATGGCGAGTGATCGCCGAAGAATCACCGCTCGATCAGCTCGGATTGATCATTTCCGCCGCCGGATTACTGGGCATAACTACGCTGGCGTCAAGCTGGCAGGCAATCGGCAAGGCGAAACAGTACAGAGATCTTGCCGACCAGCAGGCGGTCGCGTGCCGGGCTGAAGAAGCCGAACTGGGGGACGCGCTCGGGGAGATCAGAGCTCTGAAGGAGCGTGAACTGGAAGACCTCGCCCTTGATGCGGTGTCGGCGACCGCCCCCGTCGCCAAAGCTCGGGCGCTTGACCGCCTCAAGGTCCGACTGCCATTGGCCTTGCGCGATCTGGCTGGTCTCAACGCCCATCTCGGTGCCCCCGAACGCGCCCGCCAGCTCGGCGATCTGGCGGAGGCCATAGAGAGGTCCGTTTCATGACCGTTTTTCGCACTCCGGCTGTGCTGCTATCAATCGCGCTCATGGGCGGATCGGCATTCATTCTGCCGAGCACGGGTACCTTCCTCAGCAATGCCTACCGGGATTTCGCAACGGTTGACATCGCGACGAAGCTTGGCGTCGTCTCCGGCATAGTCGGCCTCTGCGGCTTTCCCGGTATTCTGATGGCCCTGCCCTTCATCGGCAGGTCACGCAGGGAGGTCAGCCGCCTTGCTAGCGAGACAGCGCGCCTGGCAGAGCTCAGACACAAGGCCGAAACCACGAGGCAGGCGCTCGACACGCTTCGTGCGCTTTCGCCCGCATCCGTACTGCAAAGCGACGGCGATCCGGCGGCCGTTATGATCCGCGCTGAGAATGATCTGCCTCTGGCACTCACGCATTTCGTCCGGCTTGTGCTTGATAATCCCCCGGACCCGGCCGAGGTTCTGGCCGCGCGGGCAGCCCTGGACGTCTTGCCGGACGAAGGTCGCAGCGACGCCGTTGAAAAGCTGAACTTTCGGCTGAGGGATTTTGAACACCCCGCAGGGCTTCAGGCCGAAGCACCAGCGACCGGCCTCAGCGTTTCGGCTCTGAACTCTGCCGCACAGGACGCCGCTATTAAGGGAAAGTATGAACTTGCGCTGCGCTTCGCAGAACGCGCATTGAGCGAAGCGCGGGAAACTGGCCTTGCGCGAACTCGGGTTGGATTGGACGCCGAATTCCAACGCGCCCGGGCGCTCCGTTTTCTCGACCGCAATGACGAGGCGCTCAGAGCCCTGGAAGATCTGCTACCCATTGAGGAAGCCGTGCTGGGTCCACGCCATAAGGGCGTGTTATCAACGCGCTTTCAGATCGCGCAGACACTTTTCTTTCTCGGCCGCCATGACGAGGCGCTCAGAGCCCTAGAAGATCTGCTACCCATTGAGGAAGCCGTGCTGGGTCCACGCCATAAGGGCGTGTTATCAACGCGCCTTCAGATCGCGCAGACGCTCCGTTTTCTAGGCCGCCATGACGAGGCGCTCAGTGCCCTCGAAGAGCTGCTGCCCGTTCACGAAGCCGTACTGGGGTCGCGCCATTATAATGTGCTTTTCACGCGCTTTCAGTTTGCGCAGACGCTCGGCCTTCTCGGCCGCCATGACGAGGCGCTCGGCGCCCTCGAAGACCTGCTGCCCGTTCAGGAAGCCGTGCAGGGACCACGACATCAGAACACGCTCTCGATGCGCGCAGAAATGGCCAATGCGAAGTACGATCTGGGGCGAAAGGGCGAGGCTTTGTCTGAATTCCGGGATGTTTTTGCACAGCAAAGCGAGGTTTTGCCGCCCGGGCATCCGGATCTGAACAAAACAGCCGACTGGATCGCAGGGATCGAGTCAGAACTCGCGAATGGCGAGCCAGACTAAACCAATGCATCCAATGTTGAAACTGCCATGACTTTGAGTTTTCATCCAGTTCGCGAAACTACGTTTCGCCGTGGGGCGCACTGAGGGACGAAGCGCGCCAGAAAGACTCTTCCATTAATACGGTCGCTTCGCGCGGTTTGTTCTGGTGCACTGCGCCGGGTTACCTCCCGGCTTAGTGACACCTTACAAAGTTGAGTCTAATTGGTAAGGTCTCATTGGGCCCTCATAATTTGCGGAGCAAAATTTACCAATATAATCCGGCATCCATGGCTGGTTATGCTTCGGCTCGACGTCGGTTCGCCTCCACTAAGCACATCAAAACAAAGGTTTAGACACTCCTGCATCCTGGCAATTTTTTACTGCTACTCTAATCGCTGCCGGGTCGGGTAAATTGCCGCTGCCAATTCGCGGCATCTTAGCCATCTCCATTCCCATGCAGTGATCCCATGCAGCTTGCCGATTGAAAGCGTAGGCCCAGATCGCAAATGCAAACGCCAATACTATCGCGACCCTCTGCATGAATGCGATGCGAATTTCTCGTTTTACTGCATCTTTGCCCTTATGCCGCACCTTATCAATTTGGTTTAGGCCCACGATTATTCTGAAGAATTTCGACCATTCAGACGCGTGCTCTGCATTGCTCGTTGACATCTCATACATCCCCACGTCTCAGCCCAAGCTGAGAAATAGTAAATTTAGGTGATTTCGGAATCGCGTCAATCCGTCACGCTTACGTCTCATTCCAAAAACTTATCCCCCTCTCTCACCCCCACCCCATACTCCCCTCATGTCCGAGGCGAGTGCATATTCCCCACCCTCACGTGAGCCGGCCGAGATTGCGGCGCGGCTGCGGGCGTATATCGCCCGGAATGAGGCCCATGCGCAGCGCCATGTGGAGGGCGAGCCGGACCAGCCCAAAATTCAGAACGGCCTTATGGGCGGGCTCCTCCTCCATGTGCGGCGGGTCGAACATCAGATGCGGTGTTTCATCCTGTTTCTGGCGGCCCAGCTGATCGAGCGCGGCCTGGTGAAGCCTCACCCCCTTTCCCTTTACCGCCGTGGCGAGGCAGACCCGAACGGCCCCTCTGCCCTCATCCGCAGGCAGGATCGCCAGTTGCGCGCCCAGCTTTCCGGCCGGGTGCAGATCGCCACGTTTTCCGTCACCACCCCGGTGATTGAGGGCAAGCGACGCCGCCATAAGCGCCGCGTGAAAGCTGTCTACAAGCTCCTGCCGAGCAGTGTTCAGCCGGTTGATGCCCGCCACCTTCTGGCGCGCTATACGCGCCTCTCCCGCGTGCTCCTCCGCGCCGATGTGCTGGCCGAGCGTCTTGCCGGGCGGGCCCTCACGGTGCGGCTGCAATCGCCGCTCATCCCGGCGAAGGCCGGGACCTCGGAGCCGCCGTTCAGTCAGCCTTTCAACAACCCGCTCTATCTCCGGGCGCTTCATTCCTGGCTCGCGCCGGAACCCTTATGGGAATCCGCCGCCGAGGCAGAAGACGAGCGCGGTGACCTGACCGCGCTTCACCTCATGGCCGCCGAAAGCCTCACCTCTGCAGGCCTTCCGCCCGGCCCGGACCCGAGGCTCCGCCTCCCCCGGTTTGAGCTATGGCAACCGCCCCCGCCGCCTGAAATCCACTTATTGTAGTTGCTCGCGGTTACTTTTTTTGACCGCCCGCTACGGCTCCGCCTTCGCGATGGGTCGCGCTCAGGGCTGCCCGCGTTTCTGAAACGTCAGTGCGGGCCGCTACACAAGCGACGGCGCAGGCGCAGGTGCGTCGAGCCTGCGAGACAACAGCATCGAGCAAACAAAGAAAGGCCCTTCTCCCTCACAGGGAGAAGGGTTTGGGATGAGGGTCAGGTGTTTAGCCCCAATGCCTCCGCCACACGCGAATGAAGGTGTTCGGGATGGAAAGCTTCATCATTGGGTATACGCAAAACGTTCCACCCCTCAGCGGCCAATGCCCTGTCCCGTTCAGCATCCCGTCCGACGACATCAGGATGATTGTGAATGCCGCCATCGATCTCAATGACCAGACGGACAGACGTTATCGCAAAATCGACAATGTACGTACCAATTGGATGTTGCCTGCGAACGGGAAACCCAAGTTTGCGAAAATGCCGAAGCGTCTGCCACGCGGCCTGCTCTGCGCTCGTTGCAGACTTCCGGAAGTTTCTCGCACGGTCAGTGGGCTCACTCATCCCCTCACCCTAAATCCCTCTCCCCAATGGGGCGAGGGACTTTTTTACGCCTTAAGAGCTCCGTTCAGCGCGGCAGCCTTGAGCCGGAGGCGAAAGAGGTGCATTCGAGCATAAAGAAAGAAAATCCATGACCGATACATCTCAGGACTCTGGCCGCATTGATGAGCTCGAAATCCGCGTCGCCCATCAGGAACAGACAATCGAAGACCTCAACTCTGCCATCACAGCGCAATGGAAGGTGATCGATCGGCTGGAACGGGAACTGACGCGGCTGACCGATCGTGTCGCCTCAGCTGAAGATGCGATGGCCGAGGCTCCGCCCGCGCACCAGCCCCCGCCGCATTATTGATTTTGCTCGGGCTTGTCGCTCGTTGCCTCGCTCGCCCTGCGCCTTCGCGTTGCTCGTGTAGCGCGGCGAACCAATGACTTTGATGTGCTCAGTTCAGAGCCCGACTGGGCGACGGACGATAGCCCGCCCCATCGAAGCCGCGAGCGAAGCGAACTGGCGTGAGATCAATAAAAAACCTCGCTTGTGATGAGCGCTACACAAGCGAATGCGCAGGACGGTCGAGCCCCGCGAGAAACGCATCCGAACGAAACAAAAAAGCACCAAACCCGGTTGCGCATGAAGACATGCCCGATACACTTCCCTATCTGGTTGCAACAAAGCGGCCCCGACTTCATCAGGGAAAGTGCATGTTCAGATCTCTCATCGCCATCGCCGGCCTTGGTCTTTTTATGTCTCTGCCGACCACCGCACAAACGGCCGACCCACATCTTGAGAAAGGCCAGTTCTGCATTCGAGAAAAGGCGGGGGTCGACAGGCGAGCATCCGAGGAATCCGCGGCCATTTTCAGCTCACTCCACATGTGCGGCACATTCTGCACGGATGCGGGCTATCTGAAGGGCAGAGAAAGCGAAAGCCGGATCTCGGATCTGGTAAGCCGCTGCGAGGCCGCCTTTTCCGAGCTACCCGCTGAGATTCAGGCGCGCTTTGGCGCTGCCCCGGATACGGGCGATATGGCGACGGCGGTGTCGTTACGCGGAAAGGCGGATGAGTGCAGAAGCCTCGCCATACAATATCCGCGCCTTGCCAACGACCGGCGTGATCCATCCTTCAACAAATGTGCAATTGCCTGTGACAGCGCCGCTCAGAACATCGAAACCGCAGGTTATGATGTCGCGAACTATGCCGCATCCTGCGAGCAGGAATATACCGGCGCCAAGGCGCGCATTTCAGGGCTGACTAGAAGCCGATAAAACGCACCGCGTCGTCGACAGCCTTCCGGTTAGAGACAACGGCGTTCGCAGGGAAGCTTTCATCCGGCCAGCCCATGGCCACGCAGATCATGATCACCTCGTCATCAGGGATCTGCGCATGCTCGCGAACCACCGGGCTCTGCATGATACCCTGCGAGTTGATCACACAGCCGAGCCCGCGCGACCAGGCGGCATTCACCAGCGCATTGGTCACCGCGCCGCAATCAAACGGGGCGATGTCACTGCCTTCTATCGTCTTGTCGAAGGTGATGACGATGGACACCGGGGCGTCGAACTGGCGGAAGCCGCGCAAGACCCAGTCCTGCCGGGCGGCTTTGTCATCGCGCTCAATGCCCATCACGCCGAACAACTGTTTGGCGACTTCGATCTGGCGGTCCCGGTGTAGGCCGTCATATTTCGGGCCCGTCCGGAACTCCCGGCTATCGGGGATGCCGCCAACTGTCCGCTCGACATTTCCCGCCCGAATGGCATCCAGCGCCGCACCGGTCACGACGTGGAAGTTCCAGGGCTGGGTGTTGTAGGATGACGGCGCGCGCATAGCGAGGCCGATCACTTCAGAGATCAGCTCTTTTGACACGGGTTTATCGAGATAACCGCGAATGCTGCGTCGGCCCAGAACCACCTCGTCATAGGTCATGTCTCACTCCCTCAAATCTTTTATCTCGCGGTCAATGAGCATGCTTTCCCACCACCCTCAAGATGACGCGGCGGCATGTAAAAATTTTGACCCGGTTCGCCCTGGTTTTGCGCCTTTTGAGATAGGGACAAAGATCAGGAGTCTGAGATGTTGAAGTCGTTAATGAGTACCGTATTGGGTGCCGCCGCACTCTGCCTGCCTGCAACGGCGCAATTTGGCGGGTCACCGTCACCGGCACCCGGGCTCTGGCACTGCATTGCAAACTCTCCGGTCGTCTCGATCGACATGCAGTATCAGGTCGGCCCGAATGGCCAGCTCGCCGGTCAGGGGTCGATTGTCTACTCCGGCACCTGGCGGACGTACAACGTCGCCGGTTACGGGCGCTGGGCCGCACAACCGCCGGATCAGTATTCAGATCAGTGGTTGTATCAATTCCAGATCAGCCCGCAAAATCATGCAGTCTTTTCCGTTTACGCGCGGCCGACCAGCTCTCCGGGCTATCTGAACAATGTCTTCCACAGCCCACAAACCGGCCAGACCACAGAGACAAGTTGCCAGAAGATTGGATAGCCGTGCGTCGCCGGTCAGAACAGGAGTTCCGGCTGAGTTTTCTCATAACAGGTGTAAGGGCTGGAGCCGTAATCATCCCAGAGCGTACCTTGCAGTGAGTAAGGCCCGCGCAAACTCGGATCCGCCTCCTCCACCACGTTCAGGATCAGGCGAACGGCTTCAGGGCGGCTCCACTGATAGCCAGCGGGCAGATCATCTGCCTGAGTTACCTGCGAGATGGTGAGGTCGATCACGGCCTCTCCGGCATCGGACTCATAGGCCCAGCCGCGCATGGCGCCGCGATTATAATACACCGCATCGCCCATCTCGACAAAGCTGAGCGTCGGCGCAAAAACCCGATATTCGTCGCTGATCTGAAACCGGGCCTGACCGCCAACCTCATAAAGACCGTCGCTGGACATGACCCCGCACTCCCAGCGCCCTTCCCCCTGAACGCTGGCGACGTAGTCAAACCTGATTTGTGAGTCCATCGACATGGCCGCTGCGGGCATGCTGACAGTCAGCGCCAAAGCGGCATACAGAATGTGTTTTATCCGAAGTCGTTGGAAGTCGTTCATCATCTCGTTTAACCTAACACGGAGAATGACCTGATCCCACCCTGCGGACGCAGTCTGGACAGGAAAGGCAACTGGCGTCTGCGACAGACACGCGAACTCAGGCAACCAAACTTATCTCACGCTGCCGGATTGAGCCCATGATGATCAGCCGCAGGTCAGTTGCTTACAAATCAGAATGCAAACACACCCAGCCACAGAGGCACAAATATCAAGGCCGTGCAGCAATGGCGCGTGCGATCAGTTGAAGCAGTTGATCTGCTTGTGGGTGGCCATCGGTCTTGGCCTGAACCGCATAGAAGTTCGCCATGCTGAGATCCTGATCCACACCCTGTCCTGAGACATAGGCCTTACCAAGTTCAAAGCTAGCAGCTGCGCTCCCATTGCCAGAAGCCGTTTCCAGATAAGTCACACCAACTGACTTATCGGTTGGGAAATCTGGCTGCCCCTGAAGGATATAGGCGCCATATTCGTACTGGGCATCGACATAGCCACCATCCGCGGCGCTCTTCAGCCATTTGGCGACATCTGGCGCCGATCGCGTTGTCCCCAGCCCTCTGGCGTAAAGTTGAGCCAGATAATACTGAGCTTTGAAATTGTTCTGATCTGCCAGCAACGAATAAATCTTGAAGGCTGTTGCGTAATCCTGAGCTTGCAAAGCGGCCTCGCCCGCAGTGATCGAGACGCTGTCGACACCCATGAGCACGCTTCGAATTTTGGCGAGTGACGTGTCCAGGGTCCCACCATAAAAGTCCTCGGCATACGAGCGGTCCAGAACGAATGTCACTGTATTCTGGCCAAGGAATTCAGAAATTCCATCGAGGATATAGGTGGCGCTCGGGTTATCAGGAAAGGCTCCACTCACACATTCGCCCGCTATCCAGTCTCCCTTCAACGCCTGTTCCAGAAGATAACTTGTTGCGTCGGCTTTGCTCATCGGCCGGGGCGGCTCCGGATTGTCACCAAAGGGCTTGTAAATGCTGATGCATGCCAGCTCAGATTTTGCGTCAAGGTTCCCCGCAGCCACTTCCGCCTCGAATGCTTCGACGACCCAATCGAGGTCACCATTCGGGAATTCAGCAACCGCTTTCTCATACCGGTTTCGCGGCTCAAGCCGTGGAATGTCGGTCCCACGAAATACGAACGTGTTGTAGGTGCGAAACCCAAGAACATCGGCCTCCTTCAGAGTTTGCAGTGCTGCCGACTTCTCAGCATCTGTCGCCGATCCGGAGTAATAGTCGCGATAAGCAAGCCAGGCTTTGGCAGGCAAGGCGCCCTGCTCGGCTGCCTTTTTCATGGAAACTTCAGCCTGCTCGAAGGCCTGCCCCTGCATCATGAGCTTTCCCAGAGCCAGCTGCGAAAGAAGGTCACCGTCCGCCGAAGTCCGCGTCCAGATGGATATGGCCTTGCGTGGCTCGTTGTTGAGATAGGCATGATAGCCGGTAATGAAGTCATCAGCGTGAGCCATACCTACGCTGAACGCGGCAACCAGTGCGCCGATGGACGCTTTCAAAAATCGTGAGACAGTATTTACCGGCAACATTTTGACTCCCCACTGCAGATTTCGCTGACACAACTGCATGCTAGCGGAAATTGAAACTTGCGCTACCCCGGTTCAGGGGAGATTACAGTGCCATGAAAATCTACGTCGATGCCGATGCCTGCCCGGTCAAAAACGAAGTCTATAAAGTCGCCGAACGCCACGGCGCCGAGGTGTTTGTTGTTTCCAACAGCTTCCTTCAGGTGCCGCGCCTGAACTTCGTCACGCAGCAAGTCGTCGATGCCGGTCCGGACGAGGCTGACAACTGGATTGCTGAACGCGCCACGGAAAAGGATGTTGTGATCACTGCTGATATCCTGCTCGCTGAGCGTTGCCTGAATTCCGATGCAAAAGTTCTCCAACCCAACGGACAAGCCTATACACTGCGGAACATCGCCTCAGCGGTGGCCACTCGCGCTTTGATGGAACAATTGCGGTCAACAGGGGAGCAGGTCGGCGGCGGCAAACCCTTTTCAGCGCGCGACAGGTCCTATTTCCTCCAGCAGCTGCATGAAACTTGCGTAAGACTGAAGCGTTAGGCTGCATTCGCTGCGCTCAGCCCTTGATCCATACCAAAGCTCTGTGAGAGGGGTCAGGCTATGCCAAAACACTGGAGACTTTATGGCTTTCAAACCTTCTCGCTTCGCCCTGACCTGTCTGGCCGGTCTGGCGCTCGGTGCAGCTTCGCTGCCAGCGCTTGCTCAGTCCACAACTCCGGGGCAGCCGTCTCCACCACCTCAGGCCGCACCGTCTGAGTCTCAAAAAATTCAGATCGTCCAGTCTCTGAACGGTGAGGAAGTCGCCGCAATTCTTGAGGGATCACCTCTCCAGCTTGAGGCGCTTGACGTGCCTGTTGGCTGGGCTTTCAAAATCGCCGCAAATGAGCAACTCGGTTTTCCTCCAACACTCATGACTGGCGAACTCTGCAGTCAGGAAACATCGCGCTGTTCCGTTCTATTGTTCAGCTCGCCGATTCCCAACCCGGAAGACAAAGAACAGCTGCGCTCTGTTCTCAGCTCGTACAATGCCGCGACCACACTCACACGCGCGATTTATGATGCTGAAACCGACAATGCCATGCTGGAATATCCACTGGTTATGGCTGGCGGCGTCACACTGGGTTATCTGGAAGCAGGCTTTGCAAGCTGGCCACAATTTTACGCGCGCTTCATGCAAATGACCGGCGTCGCGGCCCCTGCTCCAGCAGCCCCTGCGCCTACCGAATAAAGTCAGGCAGCTCTCAACCCCACGGGCCACGTTTACGTTGCTGACGCGCCTTGAGCCAGGGTGACGTCGACGCTTCACTCTGAGCTGGCGAAGCGTCGGGCTGATACGCGCCTGAAACCTGACCTTTGAGGCTCATCAGGGCCTCAATTCTATTCTGGGTCGCTGGGTGGGTCGAAAAGAGGTTATCGCCTTTCTGCCCGGCCAGCGGATTGACGATGAACATATGCGCCATGGACTGGTTCGCTTCAGTCGTCCGGTCCGGCATAAGTTCAGCTTTCCCGGAAATCTTGGCCAGTGCGCGCGCCAGCGGCTCCGGATCTCCCAAAATCTCCGCTCCGCTCTTGTCGGCTTCGTATTCTCTGGCCCGGCTGATCGCCATCTGGACAATACTGGCCGCAATTGGTGCAAGAAAGGCAATGGCGAGGCCCGCAATCAGGCCGCCTCTGTCCCTGCCGCCTCCGAAGAAGAGCGCAAAATTGGCGAGCAGGCCAATTGCACCGGCAATGGTCGCCGTGACTGTCATTGTCAGCGTGTCACGGTTCTTCACGTGAGCGAGCTCATGCGCCATCACGCCAGCGACTTCGTCACGCTCCAACATGTTGAGGAGCCCGGTTGTCGCCACAACAGCTGCATTCTCGGGGTTACGGCCCGTCGCAAAGGCATTGGGCTGGTCCATCTCGATAATATAGATTTTCGGCTCAGGCAGACCGGCGCGCATTGCGAGCTTGCGGGTATCCTCCAGATATTCTGAAACCTTGCGGTTGGAGCTGTAGTCTGCGGCCGCCTTGGCTTTGTAAGCTTTCAGAACGATTGAGTCTGAATTCCAATAGCTGAACACATTTAGGCCTATGGCGATCACAAACGCGATCGCCATGCCGGGAACACCACCGACCAGATAACCCACCCCGCCGAACAGGGCGGTCATCGCGGCAAGCAGCATAAAGGTCTTGGTATGGTTCAGAAACGGCATGTCTCTATTCACTCCAGAGTTTAACTGGATATGGGGACAGAAACGTCCCCGAAAAGTCCCCAAACGCAGCTATTCGCCGGCAACCTCCGGGCGTTTTAGTATATAGCTTTGATCTGCGATCTGCCGATACACGCCGCCGATATTGTCAGCCAGCCATGCGTCATACTGTTTGAAATCACTGAACTCATCGAGACGGATTTCTGCCTGCAAGGTCTCGAGGTCTTTACCGTCCAGCATACCGTCTCTTACCGCGCCATATAGCGCCTCAAGATAGGCAAGATAACGTTCGACATCTGCACGCTCACCGATTTCTGCATGGCCGCCAACAAAAGTGTCCCATTCGAGCTCCAAAATGGCCTTGGTCGAGCGGATCATGCCTTCAATGTTGTAGCCTTCAAGGTTCGTCCACGGCATGCGGCCAACAATCGCCCAATCGACAACAAAAATGACGTCCTGGTCTTCGAACAACATACTGACAGAACCAAATCCGTTATTCGGACCATGATATCGCAGGCTTAGCGTTTCCCCACCAAGGTTGAGCGCGAAATCTTCTGAAAATGTCAGTTCCGGAAAGTGCGTGTCGGCCTTTGACATCTCGAAATTCGACCGGGTCAGATCGTGCGCGATAAACGTGACAGAAGGATCAGCGAAGACCTGCCCACCATAGGCGTGATCATAATGACTATGGCTGTAAACAACATAGCGAACCGGAACGTCGAAATGCTCATCCAGCTCAGTCTTCAACCATTTGGCGGCCTCGGTATTGAGCGTATCGAGAACGACAATCCCGTCATCAGTGACCCAGACCATGGAGCGGTAACTTCCAGCGACGAACCGATAGAGGTCAGGCTTTACCTCTTCCAGTCTGTAGTCCGCCTCTTGTGCAAGCGCCTCAGAGCTCATTGTCGGCAGAACACAGATTGATAGAAATGCAGCGAAGACGAAGCGCAACATGAACGCCCTTTCGTGAAGAAGAAAATTTTGTGGGTAGATGGATCCCAAACGTTTCCAATCGCCAGCAATGAGAAAAGTTCCCGGTTAGCAGGCTATGATCAGAAGAAGTCCGTGAAGACGCCAACAGCCCCTTCTGCCCAGACCAGAGCGATGAGAACCACAACGGTCATACAGGCAATTGCGCGTGTCCGCGGAGATTTCAGGTGTTTGAGAGAAAACCAGATGCCGGTGGCCGCAAGCCCCAAAAGCACGAATGCGGCCAGAAAATCGAGTAAGGTCCAGTTCACAGTCAGCCCCGATGCGTTTGGGACAAATCAACAGCCCCGCATTACCCCCCCCGATTCCTTAATCATGTTTCGAAATCGGACAGGACACAAGGGTCTTAGCACCAGATTTAAGCCTGTTGAGGGCCGACCTCTTGCTTATTGACAGATGCTCATTAGTGTTTGCCGAAAGAGTATCAGCAACCAGCTGAGTCCATGCGGGGAGGCACATATGTTCACAAACGGCGTCAAATTCCGAAATGTCACGACGGCTCTGCTGTTCTGCGGCGGACTCATCGGATGTTCGGAACCACCTGCCACCACGGCTGAAACTGAAGCAGAAGGTGCCGCACCGGCTGTTGAATATCGTTTTTTTCCGGCTCAAGATGACACCGGTATCAATCCAGATACGCATCTCATCCTCAGCTTTAACGAAGCACCAGAGATTGGCGCCTCGGGTACAGTTCAGATCACTGACATCGAAACGGGCGAAATCGTTGACGAGATCGACCTGTCGATTCCGTTTTCACCAAACCCAGACGGCAGGTCCACAGCAACAACCGAGGCCGAAAGGCGCGCCCGAGCACAAAACTTCTCCGCCAAAGATTATCAGTATATCACGCTCTCCGGGGTCGACTTCCTTTATCATCCCGTGCTCGTCCGGGATACAACAGCGCAGATCGACCTGCACCCGGGCGTGCTGGACTACGGCAGGACATATTCAGTCAGTATAGAGGCATCAGTTCTCGGAACAGCTGAAGAGATCAACTGGACATTCTCAACCAAAAACGCCCCACCAGCTAACGATGTAAGACAGGTCACTGTCGCTGCAGATGGCAGCGGTGACTTCAACACAGTCCAGGGCGCAATCGAGTTTGCCCCGGCAACGTCTGATGACGGGCCGTTTGAGATCAACATCAAGAATGGGAAATACGAAGAACTGGTCTATCTGACGGCAAAATCAGACATCGTGATCCGTGGTGAAAGCCGGGAAGGTGTGATTGTCGGCTATCCAAACAACTCAGCCTTCAATCCGCCTCAGCCTGCACCATCACGTCGACCTGCATTCACGCTTTATCAGGTGGAAGACATCCAACTTTCGGACTTCACCATTGAGAATTATTTCATCGGGCAGGCCGAAGCGCTTCTGGTGCGCGGCGATCGCGTGATCATCGACAATATGCAAATGAACGGCTCCGGGGATGCGCTGACGACCTATGGTGCGATCTATATGCAAGACTCTGAGCTGACCGGTCATGGCGACACGATTCTTGCCTATGCGACGCTTTACTGTCTGCGATGCACCGTCAAATCCTATGGCCCATTCACCTGGACCCGCACGCCAGACGGTCAACACGGCAATGTGTTCATCGACTCGACCTTTGAGCGGATTGATGAACCTCTGCCCTGGACCATAACCGAGGAAAACCCTGAAGGACGTATCGTCGACGCGGGCCTCGCGCGCCTGCCGCGCAATGGCCCCGGCTCTTCGGCGCCGAACTTCCCACATGCGGAAATGGTGCTGATAGACACCACACTGATCCATGTTTCCGAGGAAGGCTGGGGACCTGTCGAAGATCCGGAAACCTTTGATTGGTCGGGAGTGAATTTCATGGAAACAGGTTCGAGAAATGCTGATGGTGAACTTATCGACCTGTCGAAAAGGCACCCGATTGTGAAGATTCTGGATCCCGAAACAGACGCCGAAGTGATTGCAAACTATAAGTCGCCCGAATTCGTTTTCGGCGACTGGACGCCGCAACCGGACTGACCGGTCGGTCTGTCAGCGACCATTCGTCGCGAAACGGCGGCTTTACTGTGCAACTGGCGAGTTTTCCAACGCGCATTGCAGGCGGCTTATAGACTTGTGATAAGTAAACTCGTTAGTTTCGCCGCGATCAAAATGAGGCGAAATTATGGTCTGGGACCTTAAGCATTTGATGACGCACTACTTCTATGAAGCGCGGCTTTCAAATGACCCTGAATTACTTCTGGAGCTCTTTCATCCACATGCCGAGATCCGTTTGCCAGGATTGCTCGAGCCGGGTGAATACATGTCTGCGGAAGACATGACACGTACCATTATCAAGCTCTGGCGGTGGCAAAAACAAGATATCCAAAAGATCGTCGTCAATGGCGATCAGATCGCGGTCTACTATGAGCTAACAGTGGTCTACGCACCCATTGAGGAAGAGGTCACGACCGAATTGTGCGATATCGTAACCTTCAAAAACGGCAAGATCGTCTCATTCATTGAGTTCGCTGACACGAACCTGGCCAAGAGGCTGGAAGCCAAACACGGCGCAAAAGCCAATCGCTGAGCTTAATCAGCGTCCCAGAAGCTGGGTCGCAAATGTCGGCAACTGATTGGCAATACCAAGCGACTGAGCGCTCAACTGTTGCCGGGTCTGCGCCGCCTGAAGGCGGGCGCTTTCCTTGCCCAGATCCGCATCAACCAAGGTGCCGAGATTCTTGGTCAGCACATCGCTTGTCTGCGCAGCCAGGACATGGGTCGTCTGAAGACGACGCAGCGATCCACCATAATGGTTGAGCGCCGTGTTATGAATGTCGAGAGCCTGCTCAATGCGATCAAACGATTCTTTGGCCCGGGCGAATGGATTGATGACCATTGACGCCGTGATCGGCGTATCAGCGCCGTCTGGCTTGAGGTCGTAGTCACGCACGTTGATCGACTTACCACCCTCTCCGTCGGTAATCGGTGTCAGTCCGGATGACGTGCCATTTATGAGATTGATGCCATTGAACTCTGCATTGCCAGCCATGGTGCTGAGCTGGTCACGGAGGACTTCAAAATCTTCATTGAGAATAGCGCGCGAACGATCGTCCAGCGACTGATCTGACGCAGCAAGCGCTTTCTCCTTCATCTCCATCATGAGGTCAGTCATGGACTCGATTGCCGAATAGGCAACATCCGTGACGGCAATAGCATGATTGAGAGATTCAGAAACAACACCGAGGGCAGAGATATCTGACCGGAGCGTCTGCGCCATTCCGTAAATGGCGCCATTGTCTTTTGCACTGGAGACCTTCAGTCCGGAATTCATCCGCGACTGAATTTGTTCCAAATCCCGGTCAGACCGGTTGAGCTGCATGAGCGCTCGCATGGCACTCGAATTGTAATTGACGCTGATGGACATAAGCCGCACCTGCACCTTTCTGGTCTTTGGTATTGGCCGTGTTTTATCTGTTTCGGCCAACGCGCATTTTGCACACCCGCTGACACTAACAAGTTTACTTTGCGCCAAAGTTTCACAAGCGCAAAAAATCGCGCCAGGTGCCGAAGCCATTTATTAGTGTTAATTGGCCTTAACTTTCAGGCGGACAGGTTTGCACGTTTCATACCGGTCAATTGCTTATATCGATCAGCGATTTCCTGAAGTTCGCCATCGGCAAAAACATCAGAAAGTGTGTCAAAACCATTGGGCGCGCGCTCATGGGCGAGCTGCATACAGACTTCCGGACCGTTTTGTCGGTTGGATAACACGATTGCGGCCGTCGGCTGTCGCCTGCTCTCTTCATAGGTAGAGAGGATACCATCAACGCTACCGCCAGCGCGCATTGTATCGGCCAGACATGCAGCATCGAGTATCGCCTGGCTCGCGCCGTTCGATCCGATTGGATACATCGGGTGCGCGGCGTCTCCGAGCAAGGTCACCCGGCCTTCGGTCCAGCTTTCCACGGGATCACGATCAACGAGGGGAAACTCGTAAATCGCTTCTGCGCGACGAATGAGATCCGGAACATCAAGCCAATCGAAGACCCAGTCCTGAAATTGTGGCTCAAAATCAGCCCGGTTTCCTGGCCGATTCCAGTCTTCACGATCCAGAACTTCCGCGACTTCAAGCTCAGCGATCCAGTTAATCTCCTGCAAGCCATCCTCTCGGACGGGCGCGATCGGGTAGCAGACAAATTTCTGGGATTGATGGCCTGCCATGATCATACTCGCGCCACTAAGGAAGGGCTTTGCAAAACTTGTTGCTCGCCAGAGCACCCGCCCGGCATAAACCGGCAAACCTTCATCGGGATACATTTGAGAGCGGGCCACAGAATGTATGCCATCAGCGCATATCATCATGTCGGCGGAAATTTCGGTGGTCGTGCCATCTTTGGACGTCAATACGCCCACAGCCTGATCCTGCTCGGTTCGAAAGCCTGTCAGCCGCATACCAGTATGAACTCTGTGCGCACCAAGCTTTTCAACCACGTGCCGATAGAGTGACATCTGGAGGACACCGCGACCGACTGAAACTTGCGGCGCTTCAAATCCACCGAACAGACCGCGCGGTTCAGTCCAGATATGCTGGCCGTGAAGGCTGTAGAATGACAGTTCGCGGGTTGGAATGCCGTGCTTTAAAAGGTCGTCGAGAATTCCAAATCGCTCCAGATGGCGCGCCGCCTGGGGAAGGAGATTGATTCCGACGCCCAAAGACTTGAGTTCGCTGACGCCTTCATAGACATTAACGTCCTGCCCTGCCTCATGGAGCATCAAAGCAGCCGACAGGCCGCCAATACCGGCGCCGATAATGTTGATCCGCATCTGTTTCCTCTCCCGCACTTTTCGTGCTTGAGGCGTTATGCGATGAACTATAGCAATGATGCAAGCCACGCGGCACATATACAAAAAGATTGTCGGACCTTCTGAATGACCTCTTCATCCTTACGCCCATTCCATCTGGCTTTTCCGGTTCACGATCTCGGCGCGGCGAGAGCCTTTTATGGCGACCTGATGGGCTGCCCAGAGGGACGGAGTTCGGATGAGTGGGTGGATTTTGATTTCTTTGGGCATCAGATCGTTGCGCATCTGGCACCGGAAGCCTGCGGTGATGGTGCGGCCAATGTGGTGGATGGACATGGCGTCCCCGTTCCACACTTCGGACTGGTGCTGACGATGGAAGACTGGCAAGCGCTGGCGGACAGGCTGGAGGCGGAAAATACGGAGTTCGTTATTGCGCCTTATGTCCGCTTTCGCGGGCAGCCGGGCGAACAAGCCACCATGTTTTTCAGAGATCCATCGGGCAATGCACTCGAAATCAAAGCCTTTTCAGACCTGAGCCGTCTGTTTGCTAAATAGCGCTCAAAACAGCGCGGGGGTCAGCTCGCCGGAACCACATTTGCTTTCAGATACAGCATAGACGGCCCGTTATAGGCATCAGACAGGACTTTGATGCGCACGAATTGCGGACCTTCCAGTCCTTCAGTATTGAAGCTCACTTTGACCTGACCAATTTCATCGGGCTCAACGGAGTCTGAGGACGTCGAGACCGAGACGCCGGATGTCGTGGAAAACGCACGCTCAATCGAAAATTCGCCGAGACCATTATTCAGGAAGAAATACACATGGTCGAGCACAGCGCCTTGCTCGACTTCGCCAAAGTCATGCATCGCCGCGTCGAAACCAATCAGGCCGACATCATCTGGCGCATATTCCTTGGTCAGGCCTTCGATGGAGATTTCTTCAGCAATAACTGAAGGTGTTGCAAAAGCAGTCATCAAAAGGGTCAGCGCCAGTGTGTGTCGCAGTTTCATATACGTCTCCCAGTCCATCCGCCTCAGCGTGAAACACTCCGCGGAGGTCTCTGCAAAACAGGCACCAGTCTGTCAGCGCTCGCAGTTTTTCACAGCGCCTGGCTTGAAAAAACGGTGATCAGCGCGCCTAACTTTGTCAGGGAGGAAATGAATGATGCAGATTTGTGCAAGAAACTGGCTGTTACCGACGCTGGCTGGTCTGGCTCTTTCGGGCTCGCTCCCCATGACGGCCGAAGAAGCCTATGAGTCCCATATTCCGCATGGATTTTATGTCGAAGAAGCCGAAACCGGCGAGGTTGATTGCAGCCGTGCGTCAAATCCAAACTGGTTTTATATCGGCAGCGGCCTCGCTCTGATGGAACTGCAGCCAACAGGTTTACCCGAAAGTCGCCACTTCGCGCTGGGTATGGGCGAAGATATTCGTGACTTCATCGCAACGGATGTCACGGCCTTCGACCCTGCAACGCTGGACGCCCGCATTGCCGAAAAAATGCTGGATGTTTTCGACGGCAAACTGAATGGCATGATGCGTGGCGCAGGTGTCTATCGCGGTGGGCTTGGGGCCACGACTGGCGGGACTTTTTATCTCGACTTCGGGCAGGAGTTCAAAACCGGTCACATCCATCTGCAAAGGGTAGAGTTTTCTGATGGTGGCATCAGGGATCGGCTGGTGGTCGATCAACCAAAATCTGAGGATAATCCTAATCCGAACGGGCTCTGGCCGGATGGAACTCAAACCCGCGCCTTTCATTATTGCCCTTCAGGCTGATCACCCGCCAGGAATCCGGAACCGCGAAATCCGGAACGGCGTTTGCACGTGACAGGCGAAATTGGAGCTTTGTCACATGAGTACCCTTCTAAATCGCCTGTTATCGACCCGATATGAAACACCTGTGTCAGGTTTTGCCGGTTTTGAGACCGGTCAGGTCTGGCGTATTTCCGGTGGTGAGTTCAATGGTGTCACCCTGTTGGTCGTAAAGACGGAATATCATCCAACGCTTGGCGCAGCCGTGCATGTGAGCATCAATGGTCCGCTGACGATTGGCTCACAGGCCGCCCTGGACGGTATTCCTCACCTGCCCTTCACACCCGAAGCTCTTGAGATTTCTGATCTGGAGCCTGTCGGTTTTGTCTCTGAACAGACTGACAATTGGCAGGACATGTATTCTGACTGGGCCGACGACGCACATAAGGGTGATGCCGGACTGTTCAGTCTGTCCGTATCCGAAATCCTCGGCACGATCATGGCGAAACTTGCCTGGCTCGACTAAACCGCCGCTGTGGTAGTTTAACCGCCCGGCCTCTGCGGGAAGCTATTCAGCTCCAGATAGGATTCAAACAGCTTTCTGAAGCTGCTCGCTTCCAGCCTGTCTTTGGGGATATAGCCTGATACATGATGCTGATAGGTGCGATTGATGTCCCGCGGATCGACGGATGTGGACAAGACGAAGACGACCGTGTCAGCAATGCTCTCGTCTTTTCGAAGCTCTTCGAGAAACTCATGGCCATTCATACGCGGCATGTTCAGATCGAGCAGAACGATAAAATTCTCGGCCTCATCTCCCTTGGTGACATTCTCCCGCAGGATTGAAAGAACCTCGGAGCCATCATGCGCGATCGAAAACGCAATATCCTGATCCAGATCGATCAGAATGCGTTTTAGCGCCAGAATATCGACCTCATCATCTTCAGCGATGAGAAAGTGAACCTGCCGAAGCAACTCAGACATATTATAAGCCGTCCTTTAGTATCGGGAGCCTGATGGTAAATCTTGCGCCACCAAGGTCGTTATTGTCCAGCGATATTCGCCCTTTCTTGTGCAGCACGATCTTCCGCACGATTGCGAGGCCCATTCCAGACGCCTCCTTGGTGTCTCGCCGGTCGAGCGTTGAAAACACATCGAATACCTTGGAACGATAGGCTTCCGGAATACCCGGACCATCATCTTCCACAATGATGTTGAGTGCCGTCTTGTCGCGTTCAAAGCTGACCCAGATATGCCCTGAATCTCTCTTGTTATGTTTGATTGCGTTGGCAATCAGATTGGAGAGCATCAGGAGAAATGTGATTCGATAGTCTTCGATTTCAGTTTCACCGCCGCGGATTTCGAGCGTCATTTTGTCGTTTGAGTGAAGCGAGTCGAAAATTTCCTGGGCCAATTCGCCCAGTACAATGGTTTCGCGACTGGTTTCTTCGCTCCCGATACGAGCATATCTCAACAGGTCATTCAGCAGATTATCCATCCGCTCGGTGCGCGATTTCAAAAGGCGCAAGTGTTCGCGTGTGTCAGCAGAACAGGTTTTGCCAATATCCTGTTCGATCCAGTTCGACAGATTGATGATTGACCGCAAAGGCGAGCGAAGGTCATGCGACGCGATATAGGCGAACTGCTCGAGCTCTTCATTCGAGCGCTTAAGCTCAGCTGTGTAGCGATTGGCTTCCCGAAGCTTATCCTTCCGCAATTGCTGCAGGGTCCTCAGGCTGATCCAGTACATGATGAAGTCGACGGCAAACAGCGCGGCATAGCTCAGCCAGGCCATCGTCATCATGGCCGCCGGAGACAGTTCGAGCGACCAGAGCTGCCCTGTCATCGCGGCATGAAAGCCCGCCATCATGGCAAACATCAGCCCATAATGGGCACGGTGATGCACGCCGCAGGAGTGAATGAACTGCGCGAACCGTTCGACAATCGGCCCCGAAATCAGAATTCCGTCGCCGTCAGGCCCTGAAACTGTGCGGAGAAACTGGGGGATGCGATGATAGCACCACCAAGTACCGACATTCACTGCAACCAGCAAAAGCGCCGCCCAGATCGGCAGCATGATCTGTCCAACAAACAGAACGACCAACACATCGTAAGGAATGAGCCTCAGATGTTTAAACAGTTTTTTCCGGGTGAGATTACTCACTCCGAATTCAGGCAGGAAGTCACGCAAAGAGGCCAGCTCCGAAAGGTCGGAGTTTGATGCCACCTGCCGTGTGGGGGTATCTGCAGAATCCGACAGAGCTTTCATCAACTGGTACGCCTATTCCGTTTGTTCGGCTTTGCTTCTTTTCAAACACAACATATTGCAGATATGCTCAATATCAGAGACTTGACTGTACCGGGTTAATTTGTGTCCAATTGAAGTGCACGATACAGTGTAGTGGTCCACGTCTAGAGGGTTGGGAGTATCTGTGACAGACCTGAGTAAAAACCTGTCTCCTCCAAAATCCTATCGACCTCGCCATTCTGACGCCAGAACGCGTCGGATTGTTGATGCCGCACGAACCATTTTTCTGGAAAGTGGTTTTGACGGCGCCAGCATGGATGAAGTTGCGCTGCTCGCAGGCGTATCCAAGCGCACCGTCTATAATCGATACGTTTCCAAAGAAGAATTGTTTGACCAGGTGGCTGATGAAGCCACACGACAGCTGTTTAGCTTCACTTTTACAGCCGACCCGGAGCGCTCAGTTCGTGATGAACTGCTCGCGCTCGCCATGGCCGTTCTACAGTCGCGCCTAAATCCCGACAGTGTATCGCTTCTTCGTAATGTGGTCTTTCGCGGACATCGTATGGAAAGCCTGTCCAACGGGCATGTCGCCTATGCGTATTCGCCAGTGATCACTGCGATCTCCGAGATTCTGGAGGGACGCAAGTTCGATACATCCCGAATCATCGACGCTGCGTCGATGTTCTTTGTGTTGATCCGCGAGCCTCTCGAGCACAAACTCGTTTATCTCGACCATAATCCTGCCAATCTCGACGCACTGATCGTCGATCAGGCTCAAAAAGGCGTGGATAATTTTTTGACGCTGTTTCCGCTCGAAAGCTGAGCATCGCGAATTCTGTATCTAACCAAGCTGTGAATTGTAGGAATCCTCACAGCGGCTAGACTTCTCCCATAATGGCGAAAAGCCAGATTTCGGGGAGGTTTTCATGTCAGTTTGTTTTACCGGTTTAAGATCGGCATTCGTGACGGCCATTGGTGCCGCAATGACGGCCGCTTGCGCTCAAACCGATCCTGTCACCCTTTCGGAAACCGATGGCGCTCAAATCGAGGGTGCGCGCTGGCATCATGTGCACATCAACACCGTGGATGCAGCTGCGTCAGCCGGGTATTATGACAAGTTCTTCGACGCGGATGCCGCCTCCTTCTCTGGCGCTGATGCAGCCGTGAAGTCGGGGGATTCCTGGATCTTGTTCGAAGAGGTGGAAACGGCCGCGCCAACCGACCTTATCACGCCGATCTGGCATATTGGATTTGGCGCCACAAACCCGCAAGCCGAGGAAAGACGCCAGATCGAGCTCGGGAACACCATCCAGTCGCCTCTTCGTGAGTTGGTAGGCGGCGTGACCGGCTACAAACCCGGCGAATTTTATTTCATGTATGTTCAAAGTCCGGATGGCACGCTGATCGAGCTGAACACCGCTCCTACCGATCAATTCGGCCATATTCACCTCTATAGCGCTAACCCGTTTGCGGCGGCTGCCTGGTATTGTCGTTATTTCGGCGTGC
>NZUJ01000087.1 GCA_002701295.1 Ponticaulis sp.
GAATGACGACATCATCAGCGGCCTTGGCGGGAATGACCGACTATTTGGCGGCAATAGTGAAGACAATATCCTTGGCGGCAGCGGCAATGACTATATCTCTGGCGATCGTCATCAGGACCGTCTGACTGGCGGAACGGGTGAAGATGTCTTTGCCTTCCTCGATATTATTGATTCAGGGCCTCTTCAGTCCGAACGCGACAATATTACGGACTTCACGCAAGGAGAGGATCTGATTGATCTGACTGAGCTCGGTGATCTCACGTTTGGTGGTTCAAGCTTCACGGGCGTTGCCGGAGAGATCATCCATTATTTTGTGGCTGGAAATACGCGAACGGTTGTTGAGGTCGACATTGATGGGGATTCCAATGCGGACTTCGCTATCCTGTTATCGAATGCAGCCATCACTATGACAGCGGCAGACTTTCTGTTCGTTTGAGATTGCTTCGGGATTTTGACCTGCCGTCTGTTTTCGAGCGGCAGGTCAGATCTTTTCGACATTCCATGTTTTGCGAACTTCCACGCGCGCACCGGGGATGTTGTGAACCGGATGCCGCCCCGCAAGTTCGAGTGCTTCATCCATATCTGCACACTTTACAAATTCCGCTCCATGAATCGACAGCAACTCATCAGAAACAGGACCGTCGACAGTTTCTGCTTCGCCCATATCCCGATGGACATGATTTGCAGCACCTGGTGGTAAAAAGGGTGTCTGGAAGATCAGCTTTCCAGCCGCTCTCAGATCGGAAACCCAATCGCGAATCCGGTTCAACTGCTCGCGATCAACATCTGCGCCATCTGGCGAATAGATAAGAAAAACAAATGCCATCTTGTGCTCCGGCAGATTTTTTAGTCTGCAGGATGATCACGGAGGAAGGCTGATAAAACGTTTCCGACCTGTCAAAGCTTACCGCGGCATGGTGTCACCCTGTTAGTCAGACACGCGGGCAATAAAGGCGGTGATGGCTTTCAGCATGTCATCTGTATCCTCAGACGGGCGGTGGCCGAAGGCATGCGCCGCACCGGGATAGAAGGCATAATCGACTTTGCCGCCACGCGACTGCCAGGCCTTGAGAAGATCAAATGTCATGTCCTGAGGGATATTGGAATCCATGCCGGGCTGAATGACCAGAATGGGTGGCAGGTCTCCGGCTTCACCAGCGGTCACAATGCGCGGGATTGAGGCGTCCCACATCGCATTTTCATCTGAAAAATATCGTTCCGTTAGCGAAACGAGCTGGTCGATACCGGCGCGTTGAGCATATCGATAACGGGTAATGGGGGAAGAGACCGGCCACATTGCGACGACATAGTCTACGCTGGCGTCGATCTCGTCATGCGCTGTGAAGTCGTCCGACTCTCCGCGAATTGGCGTGCCGAGATGGCTTTGATCGTTCGGCCTTACCGCAGCGAGAAGGGCGAGATGACCGCCTGAGGACGAGCCGATCAGGCCAATCTGGTCCGGATTTGCGCCAAGGCTGTCTGCATTGAGGCGCACCCAGCGAACGGCGGCGGTCACATCTGCCGATCCGTCTGGATGCTGATAATCCGGTGACTGACGAAAATCGATTGCAACGACAAGATAGCCTTCCTCGGCGAGCGCCTCGTCATATAATTTACCTGACGTTCGATCATAGGCGCCCCAAGCCCCGCCATGCACGGAAATAACCACCGGCAGGGTGCCTGTCGTGACTTCCGGCCGATAAATGCGCGCCAGTAGCTCGAGCCCGTCAGGTTTGGCGTAGGTGATGTCTGTCCAGGTGTGGTCAGTGGCGACGGGTGTATCCTGCGCGACTGATGTGTTGTTGAAGGCAAGGCTTATTGTTGCGGCCGCAAGCGTGCCGGCTTTCAAAAGCGTGTTCATTTTTCCTCCCGAACGACACGTCTAGGGGTGTCTTATGGTTCTAACTTGAATGCGGGTCTCAATTCGTCGCTATCGTCAACCGGTAGATAAACCGTGCCGTCCTGCGGATCAAACAGACCGATATCGAGTTTTCCTGCCTGAGAGATCGCATTCTCGATGCCAGCCTGATTACCTGAAAAACTGTAAGAGGCATAAATCGAATCTGGTGCAATCGAGTAGTCGGTGACATCAGGACTATCATCGTCATCTGATGCCAACGGGCCGTTCATCGGCGGATTGTGGGCAATGACCTCGTTGAACCAGGCTTGCAGCGCGGGGCTCGCCGTTTGCGGGTCATTATAGTCGACAGGCGCTTCCCAATTTGTTGTCGACATGAACCAATCGAGGAATTCATTCGGGTCTTGATAGCGAACGATTGCCGGATCAAAAAACATCAGATCAAAGCTCATGGTACTTACCTCCAAACGCGGGTTTGATGAAACACCGAGGAGGTGATTGCGTAAAGACATTTGCAGCCTAAACTCCCGCTCATGACGACATCTACTCCTGATCCAACCGGCCCGTTGAAAGGGCTACGCGTTATCGAGCTTGGCGTGTTGCTGGCGGGTCCGTTTTGCGGCCAGCTTCTGGGTGATCTCGGCGCTGAGGTGATCAAGGTGGAGCCGCCTGGACAGCCTGATCCGCTGCGAGATTGGGGGCAGGCCAAGCCTGACGGGAAATCGCTCTGGTTTCCTGTTGTCGGACGGAACAAGAAGACAATCACCCTCAATTTGCGCGAAGCTGAAGGGCAGGCCCTGTTGAAAGAGCTTGTCGCGAAATCCGATATGTTGGTCGAGAATTTCCGACCCGGTACCATGGAGAAGTGGGGGCTGGGCTATGATGTGCTGTCAAAGATTAATCCCGGCCTGATTATGGTGCGTGTCTCCGGGTACGGACAAACAGGGCCTCATGCGAAAAAAGCGGGCTATGCGAGTGTTGGAGAGGCATTTGGTGGGCTGCGTTATGTGATGGGCGAGCCAGACCGCATGCCGAGCCGTGCGGGGATATCTCTCGGTGACAGCCTGGCTGCAACCTTTGGCGCGCTCGGTGCGCTGGCGGCACTGCATCATCGCCATGTGACGGGGCACGGGCAGGTGGTCGATTCAGCGATTTACGAAGCCTGTCTGGCCATGATGGAGAGCCTTGTTCCAGAGGCAGGCGTGGCCGGTTATGTTCGGGAGCGAACGGGGAGTTATCTGCCCGGTGTGGCGCCCAGCAATATTTATCCGACCTCGGACGGTATGGTGATTATCGGCGCCAATCAGGACACGGTCTGGCGCCGACTGGCCGCCGCCATGGGTGAACCCGAACTGGCTGACGATCCGCGATATAAGGATCACTATGCACGGGGTGAAAACCAGTTGGATCTCGATCAGCATATCTCTCGATGGAGCGTGAAGCTGACGTCTGAACAGGTGATGGCTGCATGTGAGGAACATGGTGTTCCATGTGGACCGATCTATCGCGGGCCTGAAATGCTGGCTGATGCGCATTACGCCGCGCGCGAAGCAATTACCAAGGTTTCTCACCCCTATTTTGGTGAGATCCCCATGCAGAACGTCTTCCCGAAATTTTCCGAAACGCCGGGCAATGTGCGGTGGTCTGCGCCTGAGCCTGGGGCGTTTAACGAGGAGATATATGTCTCTCTGTTGGGGCGGAATGAGCGCGAACTCGATCAATTGCAAAAGCGCGGCGTGATTTGAACATATTTCAATTGACTCTCGTACAGTTATAAATATAACGCGTTATATAACACGTTATGGAGAGGGCGGTGAGCCAGGATCTGATCGCAAAAAGTGGGTATCTGTTTCTGGCAACGCGGATGAAGCGTCTGGCCGATCGATTGCAGGGGGACGCTTTGAAAATTTTCGCAACAGAAGGGTTTCGGGATATCTCGCAAGCCCATATGCCGGTGCTATATGCGTTGGCCCACCGCACCGAACTGAATGTGAATGAAATATCGGGGCTTCTGGGTATATCCCAGCCAGCTGTGACGCGAACGGTTTCAGGTATGGCGCAGGACGACCTCGTCCGTGTGACGCCTATGCCTGAGGACCAGCGCCAGAAACGCGTCAGTCTGACGCCGAAGGGCCATGCTCTGGTCGACAGTATGGAGCGGACTGCCTGGGAAAGCATTACGCGGGCGGCAGATGACCTGTGCCGAGGTCTCGATACGGACATTCTTGAAAAACTGGGCCAGCTTGAAACCATGCTGGCCGAGAAGCCGCTGATGGAACGGGTGCCAACTGCTGGCAGACTGGAAGTGGTCGATTATACAGACGATCTGGCTGCAGCCTTCTATGAACTGAATGAGGAATGGATTTCCGATATGTTCGTGATGGAGGAGGCAGATGAAGTCGTGCTCAAAGATCCGCGCGGCTATATCATCGACAAGGGCGGACACATCCTGTTCGTGCGGAACTCAGAGGGAGAGATTGTCGGCGCGGGCGCGCTGCAGCCCGTTGGTGACGATGGTGACTATGAGCTGACCAAAATGGGTGTCTCTTCGAAACGGCGCGGTGAGAAAGCCGGTGAGTTTCTTTTGGCGGCGCTTATCCAGCGCGCGCGGCAGATAGGGGTGACAAAACTCCACCTGCTGACGAACAAGAAATGTGAAGCTGCGATCCACCTTTATGAAAAGCTGGGCTTTTATCACTCAGAAGACGTGATGGAGCGGTTTGCGTCCAAGTATCAGCGGGCGAATGTCGCCATGCGCTATCCGATGTGAGGTGAGGGATGATTCCGATTGACCGTAAAAGCCTTGTGGAGGCGGCCGACAGCCTGACGGAGTATTGGTCTCCCAGAGTGGTCGGGCAGGTGAATGATCAGCTGGTGAAGGTCGCGAAACTGAAGGGCGAGCTCGTCTGGCATTCCCACGAGCATGAAGACGAGATGTTCTATGTGATCCGGGGCGCGTTTCGCATGGAGTTCGAAACCCATTCGGTGGAGCTGAGCGAAGGCGATTTTATCACCGTACCGAAGGGCGTGATGCATAACCCGGTCGCGGAACGAGAGTGCTGGGTCATGCTGATCGAACCGGCATCAACGCTTCATACGGGTGATGTTGTCGATGAACGGACGAAGACACTCGATCAGCAAATGGATCAAGGTTTATCGGGCCGGCAAATAGGTTAGTTGAGGAAACTCTTCTGGTAGCGTTTCAGTCAGGAAGGTTTTGCTGGCTGCACGAGCTTCTGGAGTGTCAGCGAATTCGGAGTCGAGCAATGCACGGACGGCCAGTTTTGCGATCATATGCTGACGGCCCGCTCCAATCGCGTCGCCGAGTTCGAATGAACAGGCAGGCACGTATTCATCCGGTGAGATAAGGCCCAGTTCTGGCCCGCCGAACATGCCGTCAAAGGGATGCGAGCCCGTTCCGAATTCGGCGATTGAGCAGGCGAGTTCATCCGGGTTTCCTAACAGACGGACCGGACCTGACATGACATCTGCGAATCCTGCATGGGTCCCGCCTTCTATCTCGAGAAGGCCGCCGGATAAGAGCTTCTCTGGCATGGGTGCGGCATTCACGCGGTGCGGGACGATGGCATCTTCTGTACCGGAAATGACCAGATAGGCTGCGTTGGTTGTTGTGAAAAACTCGGGACCGAACACATCGGACGGTCCTGCCATAGACACTGCGGCTTTAATCCGGTCATCGCGCCATTCAGGGTGGAATGTGGTCAGCGTAGTGGTGAGGCCTCCGAGAGAGAGCCCGATCGCGCCAATACGGTCAGGGTCTATGGTGGCGGAGAAGGGTTGCGCTTCGTCGGACAGAGCGAGCATCTGGTCGATGATGAAGCTGACGTCTCCCGGCTGGCTTGGGACGTCATTGATGGTTGATCCGCCTGGTGCGCCGCCATTTGAAAGTGGGAAGCGTGGTGAGGCGACGATATAGCCATGGCTGGCCAGATAGTTTGCGATATAGGCGCCGCCTTCACGGTCGGAGCGGAACCCATGGCTGTAGATGATCAGGGGTGTCGGGCCGGTGAGATCTTCCGGATACCAGATGACGGTAGGAAGGGGGCGGTTCGCTGCGCCCTCGAATGTACCGTTTGGTGGCGTCGGGCGGGAGGTATCAACCCAGTCAAAGTCTGCCTTGCCCACCTTGTAGGGGCCATCAGCAAGGCGAGCTGCGCTCTCGCTGTTCTTCGGCAGTGGCTCTGGTTTTGTGAGAAAAAGGCCGATGGCCAGCGAACAGACGGCCAGTGCGAGCAAAGCCAGCAGCAGTATGCCAATCCATTTCAACACTTTCATCATCGCCCGTCTCCCCAGCTTGTTTTGACCGTTGTCGGGTGAATATTGCTTTGAGGCAAGTGGGCGCTCAGCGCTGGTATTTGATGAACTCGGTTTTCGTCGCCACACGGTCGTAGAGCTTGCGGGCTGTGTGGTTGTCTTCGGCTGTGGTCCAGTAGACGGTCGGGCAGCCGAGGTCGTCACCCGCCGCATAGACCGCTTCGATCAGCGCGCGACCTGCGCCCGTGCCACGAATGTCCGGGCTGACGAACAGATCCTGAAGATAGATGACGTCCTCAGGCCGCCAGCAATGCCGGTGACGCATATAGTGGACGAGGCCCACGGCCACTTCGCCCTGCCACGCCATCAGGCAGCGTGGCTCATAGGGACCATCGGCAAAGAACCGATCGAACGTGGCGTCGTAAACCGACTGCGGCAGCTCGCTTTTGTAAAAGGTCAGATAGCCCGTCCAGAGGCGCGCCCAGATATCTTTGTCTGCGCGCTGGACCGGTTTTATCTCGACCGTCATTTTGTGCGGAAGTTCGGAAGCGCCGCGACGAGGGCTGCAGCGAGGCCAGACTTCAAAACTGCGCCGATCAGGAAGGGCGCAACGCCGGTTGTCCAGGCGGTTTCCGCACCGAACAGGTTGGCGAGCCAGAGGAAACCCATGCCGAGAATAAGGGCGTGAAAGCCGGTGAAAGCGGCAAAGCGCACGCCTGTGCCGACCCATGATTTACGCGTCGTGACGAGGCCCGCAAGGAAAGCGGCCACAGGGAAGCTCGCAAGGAAGCCAGCTGTCGGGCCGACAAAGGCTTGTGGGCCGCCCATACCGTTTGCGAGAACCGGCGCGCCGAGGAAAGCGAGGCCGAGCCAGCCCAGTACAACGCCTGCACCGCGACCGGGGCCAAGAAGCGCACCAACCAGCAGAACAATTGCGGTCTGCATGGTCACCGGCACGGGATACATCGGCACCGAAATATAGGACGAAGCCGTCAGGGCTGCGACACCGCAAATGGCAATGGTGATCGGGCGGAGGAGGCGGGCATAAGACGGCATGGCGAGCGTTTTCAAGGCAATGTCCTTCTGTTTCTGTCGGGTCTGGTTTGGAACCGGCAGGCAGTCAGGTCAAGGGCGTTGGGTTTCGGTTTGGTAAGCTTTGTTGCTGCGAACGGACGTGACGCCAAAGATGAAGTGTCAAATCTCGCTCTGGCCGCCTTCGGTGAGGAGGTCGGTTTCGCCTTGCTCGCGGCGTTCTTCTTCGACGCGTTTTTCGATGGAGGTATCGGGGCTGGTGTCGGGCGCGGCCTCGGGGGCCGGGCGCGGATGAGGGTGTTCGTCGGGCGCGGAGGTGTCGTCTGTTTCCTGCACAATGGCGGAAACGGGCTGTGTGGGCAGGGCTGCGCCGCCCTTGATGGAGATGCGATAGCTCGGATCTGGCAGGCTGAAGCCGTTCGCTTCGAGTTCGTCTTTGACTGCAGCGATGGCGGCAGAGCGGGACTTGCCGAAGTCATTTTTGCGCTGATCAATCCAGGCGGCATAAAAGAGATTGGTGGTCGACTCGCCGATTTCATCGATGATGGTGACAGGGCCGGGATCTGTGAGGACGAACTCAAGCGCTTCAAGTCTGGCTTTTCCGAGAGCCAGCGCGCCGAGCGCATCCTGCTCAGGATCAATACCCAGGAGAAAGGTGAAGCGCCTCTCCGGATTGCGGGAATAGTTGAGAATATTGCCCTTGAAGACGGCCGAATTGGGAATGCGGAGATGATTTCCATCGAGCGTCATCAAAACGGTTGCGCGGGAGGTGAGACGGATGACGCGGCCTTCCTGGTCATTGATGACGACATGATCGTTTGGCTGAAAGGGCTGGCGGATGGAGAGCATGATTGAGGCGACATAGTTCTCGATCGTGTCTTTCACGGCAAAGCCGATGGCGAGGCCGAGGACGCCCGCCGCGCCAAGAAGCGTGCTGAGTAGCGCCGTCGCATCGAGCAGTGTGAGCGCGGCGATGACGGCGAAGATGAAGAAGACAAAGGTAATACTGGTGGATAAGAGCTCGGCCACAAATCGGTTCGGGGCGAGTGTCCGCCAGAACCAGTTGAGCCGTGAGAGGAGCCAGCCGGCCATGAAGATGGCGGCGAAGACAGCCAGTGCGAGGCCATAAAGCGGTAGATGACGGATGAAGGCGTTTAATCTCGTCTGTACCGCATCAAAGGCAGGCGTGACGCGGCGCGAAATTGTGAGATCGCGTTCGATTTCATTTTCAACGGCGACAACACCCGTCACGCGCTCGGCAAGGGTTTCGGCGCGCGCCGCAGCGTCAGCATTGGCGGTAATTCCGCTCAGGGTGACCACGCCGGACGTGACGTCGATCTCGACACTTTCGAGCGATTCGATTTCCTGAAATATATCCTGAAGGCGTGTTTCGATCTCTGCGTCGGAAACCGTGTCGCTTTCAACGCTGATGGCGGGTTCTGCCTGTGGTTCCTGTGCAAGGCCTGGCAGTTGCAAGCTCAGCAGAACAGCGATGAAAATCAGAAATCGGTACACACGACACCCCGGCAGCTGGCAAAACAACGTGGTCTGAGGGGGTATGGTTCCCGTCAGACGGCCGGACGGCTCATCAGGCTGCTTCGAGCTGGTCGCCGCCCTGGGGCTGAGCGCCTGTGCAGTCCACCGGAAGCATGCAGATTACCTTGGTGCCTTTGCCCGGAGCGGATTGCATCAGAACCTGCCCGCCATGGAGTTCAACAAATGACCGGACAAGCGCCAGACCAAGACCTGCGCCCTGGCGATCACCGGAGTTGAAGCTGTCAAATACGGCGGCTTGCTGATCGTATTCGATGCCTTTGCCAGTGTCTGTGACGGACATCCAGATCATGTCTTCCTCACGGGTCGCATCGATGGTGATTGAGCCGCCGGTTTCCGTGAACCGCAGGGCGTTGGTCATCAGATTGAACAGGATCTGACGCAGGCGACGTTCATCGGCCATGATCATGCCAATGTCGCTCTGAATATTGCAGCTGACATTGATTTCAGTGTCTTCGGCATTCGAGACAACCATGTTGACACAGTCGCCGATCAGGTTGGCGAGATTGATCTCGGAAATATCGAGATCAAGCCGGCGGGCCTCAATCATGGCGAGGTCGAGAATGTCATCGATCAGCTTAGACAGATTGTTCGACGCCGTCAGGATGGAGTTGACGAAGTTGGTCTGCTGATCGTTCAGAGGGCCAACTTGTCCGCTTTCCAGGAACTGGGTGTAGCCGAGGATGGTGGTGAGCGGCGAGCGCAGCTGATAGCTGACATTGCGCACAAATTCGGTACGCAGACGATCTGCAGCTTCGAAGGCTTCTGCGCGTTCGCGAAGGGCGTCTTCCACGCGGCGTGCTGCAGTGACATCCACAAAGGCGACCAGGGTCGCGCCATCCGGCAGCGGTTGGGTGAGATAAGTAACGACAGACCCGTCTGAGCGCTTCATCTCGCCAGTGGTTTCGCGGCGCGCTTCTGAAGATGGGTTGGTGATGTGACCCTTGATGTTCGTCCAGGTCTCATTGTCGTGGAACAGCTTCAGGCAGTTGGAGCTGAGCTGATCATAGTCAATCTCGCCCTCGACATGCCTGGCCTCGAGTTCCCAGAGGCGCAGGAATGCCTCGTTGTACAGACGCAGGCGACCATCTGAGCCGAACACGGTTACCGCTTCATAGAGGTTGTTCAGGGTCGCTGACTGGGTCTTGATCAGCTGGTTATAGCGCGCCTCGAGAGCCAGTTCGTCCGTGATGTCCTTGAACAGGATGAGCAGACCGCCTAGCGGGTGATGCTGGCGCGTGACTTTGAGCGTGCGGCCATCCGGAAGACGCCAGACGTCTTCTGCGGTGGAGGATTTCATCTGATAGTAAGCCAGTTCTTCCGCACGCCATTCGCCGAAATTCGGCCGCGCGGGCAGTTGGCGATTGGCCCGGAGCTCATCAAGCAGCTGGCCGTGCGCGGGTTTCTCGATAAGGAAGCTTTCCTTGAGGTCCCACATGCGTGCAAAGGCGCGGTTGTAATAAATGAGGCGTCGGTCCGCACCGAAAATGACCACGCCCTCGTCAATATGATTGAGGGTTTCATCATGGGCGCGAACATGGCGTGAGAGCGTTTCACGGGCTTCGACTTCATCAGTCATGTCGAAGGCCATAGCGCCAGCACCGCCAGACAGCGGGAAGGTCAGCACGCGGACAGACCGGCGCTCTCCATTGATGGAAATCTGACGGGTTTCGACAATCTCTTTCTTGTCGTCGATGGTTGCTTTCACCTGATCGCTGATCTGGCTGTCGAGGTGGATCTGTTTGTCGAGCGCAGAATCGAGATTACGCGCCTCAACGGCATCAAGATAAGATGTGTTCGCCCATTGAAGGCGACCAGTGCCGGACAAACGCCAGGCCGGGAATGGCGCCTTGGACAACATGTCGAGGAAGGCTGTCGGGTCGCGGGCGACCACCTGACGGGCTTCTTCAATGCGGAACCGGGCCGAGCTTTCTTCGAGGCCTTTAATGGTGGAGTCTGTCAGCCACATTACGGCGCGGGCCCCGGCTGTGCGGCCGTCCGCTTCAAGAAAACGACCCGAAGGGCCGATAATGGTCAGTGAGAAGGGAGAGCCGGACTCACGAAGCTCTTTGAGACGCTGGCGCAAGGTGGCGTCTTTGCCTGAGGCATCGCGTGCTTCAAGATCTGCGAGACCTTCGACAATCCGGATGGCCGGGTCGCCGGAGATGGAATCATCAGTAAACCGCAGAAGGCCTGCCAGCGCGACGGGCGAACCATAGACCTGCGGCGTACCAATTTCATCGCCTGTCGGGTCCTGATCTTCCCAAACCAGAATGATCCCTGGATGGGCATCGAAAATACTTTCGGCGCGGGCGAGTTTTTCTTCGGACTTGTCGGCGCGCTGGCGAAACTTGTTGGCTGCGCCGCGATGACCGTCAGTGACACGCAATGACCAGAGCATGGACGACAACGCAAGCGCGGAGGCGCCTACTGCGACCATGACGGGTATCTGATCAGTGCCAAACGCCATTTTCGAACTCCAACGCGAATCGCTGCCGAATCTTTACAGATTGGGCCAGTCTAACGAAATGAAGTGTTTCAGTTAACGCTTCGTTAAACAATGTTTACGGTTTGCATCAGACGTTGGCGGCGGACGGCAATTCAAGGTCTGGTTCGCGTGCCTGATGAAGGGCTGACTTCACAGCTGTGATCAGTGTTTCAGGCGTGATCGGCTTGCGAAGATGCATGTCGGCACCGGCATCCAGCGACGCTTTTTCGTCCTGAGGCATGGCATTCGCGCTGAGGACAACGATTGGTGTGTGGCGAAGTTTGTTTTCAGCTTCAATTCTTCGAATTTCAGCGGTCGCCTGAAGTCCGTCGAGAACGGGCATGCGCACATCCATGAGGATGAGGTCAAACGCATCGTTCTGGAATGCGTCGACGGCTTCCTGACCATTTTCGGCGACGACGATATCAATCCCGAACGGCCGCAGGATGAGCTGTACGACGCGCCGGTTAACCGTGTGATCTTCTGCAAGCAGAATTCGCGTGCCTTTGGTGAGTTCTTTTTGCGGTTCAGTCGGTGCTTCCTGGACGTCGTCATTGGTCGGACGGTTGGTTGCGCACTGTGTCAGCGGGAGGATCACCGTGAACGTGCTGCCTTCGCCTGCTTTTGATTGAACCAATAGCTCGCCATCCTGGAGTTCAACAAGTGACTTGGTGATTGTGAGACCAAGGCCTGAGCCATGCGTCTGGCGTCGATCATTGGTCGAGAGCTGAGCAAAAGGCTCAAAAATCTGATCGACAAATTCCGGTTCAATCCCGCAGCCCGTATCTGCAACATCAAAGCGAACGGTATAGTGGCGTCCTTCGAGGCACTCAGCCTGCGCTTGAACAGTTATGCCGCCCGTCTTTGTGTATTTGATCGCATTGGTGATCAGATTGTTGAGAACCTGTTTGACGCGGACTTCATCAATCATGAAGAAATCATCGCAGGCCTCGTCACAGCTGACCGTCAGATAGAGGCCCTTGGCTTCTGCCTGATGACGATGGAACTGGCCGAGCCGTTCAACACATTCCCGAATATTGAATGGTCGTCTGTCGAGTTCGAGTTTGCCAGCTTCGACCTTGGACAGATCGAGAATGTCTGACAGTTGGCGTTCGAGCACTGACGCAGAGCGCTGAATGAGATCAACCATTTCGGTCTGATCGTCCGCAAGGTCTGTACGTTTCAGAGCACCGACCACACCTATAATGCCGTTCATCGGCGTGCGCATTTCATGGCTCATTGTGGCCAGAAAGGTGGATTTGGCATGACTGACTTGCTGGAGTTCGCTGGTGCGCTCATCGACCTTGTGTTCCAGTTCGGCGAGGTCCGCCTCTTTGCGGGCCTGATAGTCGACAAGCCTACGGGCCAGTTCACCAATTTCATCAGGACGCTTTTTCAGTTCTTCGATCTCGGCTGAGTCGGCGAGCGAAACGGTCGTGCCCGATGATGTGCCAAAATGTGCGGCGAGCGAATGCAAAGGTTTGATGCCGAACAGGCGCACATAAGCCACCAGGCCGCCTACACATACCAGCGCAATCGCAATCGCGAGCAAAAATGTTGGCATGACGTGACGAAGTGATGAGGTGAGCAGCGTGGAAAACGGGATCTGAATGACCAGATACCAGTCCGGTATCTCAAGATGATAGTATGCGGTCAGTCCTGAAAACATATTGTCGGGCTGGGTGAGAACCACGTCATGCTTCAGTGCGTGGTCTTCAAAACCCTCGATCAAGCTGTAGGTGCCATGTTCCGCTTCCAGAGCGGCGACCATTTCGCGGTTAATCCGCTCGGTTTCGAGGAAATCACGATGCGCAATCAGATTCCCTGAATTATTCACGAAGAACAAAAGTGCAGATTTCGCAGGCAGGTCAGTAACAGCCTCCCGGAAAGCGTTGGACATTGGCAACGTCGTGCCGAACACGCCCAACTGGTTACGGCCTTCGCGAATTGGTGTCTGACATCCGGTCGTTAACGCTTCGCCATCCTGAATATAAGCGATGTCTGTCAGCGGCGTGCATTTGGTTATACCGTCTGGATTATTCTCAAAGCTCGAGGTTTCAGCCAGCGGCTGAGATGAGATCGCAAAGTCTGCGGGGGCAGTCTTTCGGTAAAATTCAAGATTATCGGTACGAGTTGGCGCGAAGATGATGAGGTCATCAGTGTCTGTGAAGAACCAGAGGCTTTCGAGTTCCTCTGACAGGGCTGCGCTGTGCCTGGCAATGGTGAGAAACGCCGCGAAGAGAGTTTTCTTGCGTTCGTCTGTCCAGTCATGATGGACTGAGAAATAGGCGCCAATACCCCGCACACCGCCAATACCATCAAGATAGACGCCGTCATAGAGCGGGTCGATGCTGCGACGTGTGCCATCCGCCTGAACCGGAAAAAAGGTTGCAAGACCCGACGCAACATCTTCGTCGCTGAGATTGTTGTAGTATGTCCAGAACGATGCGCTTGCGGCTTCCTGGATTTCGGCCACGCGGTTGAAGTGCTGGTCTTCGCGTTGTCCGCGTTCGTCGATATAGGCGTTCAGAGAGCGTGTTTCGCCATTGCGAACGTCCTCTGTTACGGCCCATACAGCCGCCAGACCAATCGCTGTAACAGCGAGGACTGACAGGATGATCAGGAAACGAGATAAACGTGACTGAAGGGAATGTGCCATCGCGCCAATGTCTGAATAAAACCGGTTCAAAAATTTACTAGTTCAATCAGGTAAAGAAATTCCTCAGAGAATCGCTCTTTTGCAGGCGTTTAGCGGTTGCAGGCAAGACTTATTGACGCAGTTGTCAATAAATCTATTGCGGTCGCCAGTCTAGTGGGGCGAGTTCGAAACCTGAGAAATCGAAGCCGGGCGAGACAGTGCAGCCCACAAGCGTCCAGGCGCCAAGTGTTTCGGCAGTTTGCCAGGCCATTTTCGGGATCGCACACTGAGGACGCTGACCGGCACGCAGATCCGGCCCGAGCTGTACAGATTTCGCTTGCGCACGAGTGCCATCACCCGTCCAGGTCAGAGCGAGTGGACCGCCTGCATACCAATGCCAGATTTCGGCAGCGTCCACGCGATGCCAGTGCGAAACATCTCCGGCCTCCAGGAGATAATAGATCGCCGTACCGGCGCTTCTTTCGCCGGGATTGGTCGGGTCGCGAAAGGTTTCAGCATACCAGCCACCTTCAGGGTGGGGCTGCATGTCGAGCATCCGGATGATTTCACGAATGCCAAGGTCTCCGGATCGGGCAAAGTCCATCAGAAATTATCCTTGCGACGACGAATTTCCGCGAAAGTTTCAACATCGTTTCCCGGGTGACCCATTGCGGCCTGAAGGGCTGGCTCGTCAGCGCGCAGGAAAGGGTTGGCTTCAAGTTCGCGAGACAGAATAGTCGGAACGGTCGGTTTGTTTGCGCTGCGAAGTTCCGTGACTGTTTTGACATAGGCTTTGAGCGCCTGATTTTCGGGTTCAATTGTTACGGCAAATTTCGCATTCGCCTGTGTGTATTCATGTGCGCAGTAGATAATTGTGTCTTCCGGCAAAGCCTTCAGTTTTGAGAGGCTGTCCCACATCTGATCCGGAGAGCCTTCGAACAGTCGGCCACAACCGAGCGCGAAAAGCGTATCACCGACAAAGGCAACCATGTCGTCTGGCATGTGAAAGGCAATATGCCCGGCAGTATGACCTGGCAGATCGATCACGCGGGCTTCGTGGGTGCCGAGATTGACGAGGGCATTTTCACCAACGGCACGGTCGAGGCCGGGGATTTTTTCCTGCTCGCCAACAGGACCAATGATCACGCAGTTCCACTCTTCCTTAAGCGCGAGATTTCCGCCGGTATGGTCAGGATGCCAGTGCGTGTTCCAGATTTGCGTCAGTGTCCAGCCTTTGGCTTTGGCTTCTTCGGAAATGCGCTGATCATCCGGGGTATCGATTGCCGTCGTCTCGCCAGAGGCCGGATCATGGACCAGAATGCCGTAATTGTCCTGCCGACAGGGAAAAATATGGATTTCGATATCGGACATTTGCGGACCTTTCCTTCTCATTCATCGTATATGTGAGAGGTTAGCACTGACGAGTTGGTGAGACGAGATGAGATTAAGCGTTACGGACCTGATCAGTTTTTACGAGACGCCTCTGGGGCAATGCGCGGTGAAGGCTGTGTTCGAACGCGTGCACTCGCTTTGGGGAAGTATGGACGAACTGGACGTGCTGGGGATCGGATATCCGGGTCCTTACCTCGAACGACTGGCAGGCGAGCCGCGGCGCAAGGTCTGCCTGATGCCGGCTGCGCAGGGAGGGCACGCCTGGACGCCGACTGAGCGCGGCTCGGCGAGTGTTGTCGCCAAGGAACGGGAACTGCCTTTCAAGGACGCGATGTTTGATCGGGTTCTGGTTGTCCATGCTCTGGAGGAAACGTCAAGCTATGACAGTTTTCTGAGAGAGATTTGGCGGGTGTGTGCGCCCGAAGCCCGAATTCTGATTATTGTACCAAACCGTGCTGGCGCCTGGTCGCTTTCGGATCAAACGCCGTTTGGGCATGGCCGGCCCTTCAGCCAGCGTCAGATCAAGCGGTTGATGCGAGATGCCCTTCTGGAACCATCAGCGTGGACGCGCGCTCTCTATACGCCCCCCGTCGACTGGAAAATTTTCACGTCGGCGTCTGAAGGCTGGGAGCGGACAGGTGAGTTCTTCCTCCCCAATTTCGGAGGCGTCAATCTGGTGGAGGGGGTCAAGCGCATCAGAATTGACCCGACATTACCTGAAAAAGTGCGGGTTGTTGCACCGGCCGGACTAAAGCCAGCAATTTCTTCAAAAGACCACTTGTATAAGCAATCTGCGTATGTTACACACCTCACACAGGATATGGAGGATTTGCCATGAAATTCGTAACTGCTGTATTTAAACCATCCAAACTCGACGCTGTTCTCGACGCACTGACAGAACAAGGCGTTACAGGTCTCACCGTCACTGAAGTGCGCGGCTATGGCCGTCAGCAAGGTAAAACTGAAGTTTACCGCGGTACTGAATACGAAGTCCGCCTTCTTCCAAAAGTGAAAATCGAGATCGCTTGTTCTGCTGAAGCTGTCGACAAAATTGTTGCGGCAATCTCTGAAACAGCAAACACCGGCAAAATTGGCGATGGCAAAATCTTCGTAACGCCGCTGGAAGCCGCTATGCGGATCCGTACTGGCGAGCGTGACAATCAGGCCATTGAAGCCTAACCGCCCTCAACGAAGGGTTTGAACCTCCTGGATAAAGATCCCCAGTCTATCAACCAGGCACATTAAAAAACCCGGTCGGATTTCCGACCGGGTCTTTTTTTGTCGTTTGCGAAGCGTTGTCCCTTCAGACTGCGATTAGCAGCCCTTGGATCCGCAACCGCCTTTCGGATAGCGCGGTTTCGGGCTCGGATAACGCGGCTTTGGATGCGGGTATTTCGGAGGTGTCACTTTCGGGCGCTGGAAGGTGAAGCGAGATGCAGACGCTGACAGGACGCCTGAATAACGCGCGCCACCTGCGATATAAGTGCCGCCGCCACCATAATAGTCGCCTTTTACACCTGCGCCGACACCGCCGTTAAGCGCGTAAACTGTTCCGTCGGTCAGACGAAGAGAAACAGGAGCCGGTGGCAGATAACGAACTGGAGCCGGAGCGCCACAACGTGGGACTGGCGCGTAGGCCGTGTAGACCTGACCGCATGGTGTGACCCAGGTTTCGGTCGCGTAAGCGCTGCCATGTGCCACTGGAGCTGGTGCATAAGTTGGGGCTGGCGCGTAGGTTGGTGCTGGAGCCACATAACGGGTTGTCGTTGAACCGCGAAGGCCGGTGGACTGGCTGCTCGCTGCATAAGCTGATGAATATGACTGGCTATAGCCGCTCGACGCATAGCCCGAGGCGTATCCGTAACCGCCGGCTGCGGTTGTACCAGAATAAGTCGTGACAGGTGCTGGGTAAGCGCCGCCTGCATATCCATATGCTCCGCCAGCATAAGCCGGAAGCTGATCAGCGATAGAGCCCATGCCCTGAGCGCGGAGCGCTTCTGTCAGGCCTGGGATGCTGTCGCAAGGAACTTCCTGATTGCCCATCATGCAGACAATCTCATCTGCGGTCACACTGACCGGGCCGGTGGATGTCATGGAGACGTTTGGCAGGCCGGCTGTATAGCCTGTCACACCAGATGGCGCATAACCGCCAGTATAAGAAGTTGAGTAGCCAGTTGCGCCGCTGGAGGCGTAAGACGAACTATAACTGCTGGATGTGGCGCCAGAGTAAGTCCCTGCAGACTGAGCGACATAACCGCCTGGGTGGACGGTTGATCCGTATCCGGCGCCTGGTTGTCCGGCGCTGACAGGGGTGATCATCGTGGTTGCAGCCAGGGCTGCAGCAAAAAGTGTGTTCAATTTTGGCATAGCCTAAGCTCCTGACTCCGCCGGTTTGGCAATTCCATAGAGCCATCTGCAAGCTTTGGGCCATTAATTCTCCTGACACTAGAAATCGTAGGCGATGCCTTTCCGCTCCCAGTCACCATGACGGGTCGGTTCAAGCCCTTTTGGCCCGTTGATTTCTTTTCGCTTTTCTTCAGCTTCGGCTTCTGCAATGCGGCGACGCTCTGCGGCTTCGTCCAGCGCTCTTTGCGCGTCAGCAGGGATGTCTCGCTTTTTAGCAGGCTCTTCAGAGCGGTTTTCGTCAGCCATGAGGCGGGTCACATTTCTTGTTAAACAGTTGTCATATTCTGTGGATTTGAGAGGTTTTGTTAAGTTTTCAACGCCAATTGTAAATCTGAAACTTTTGCAAATTTATACACGAGGGAGGACACCTTGCACTTGGTCAAGGTAAACCTTTTCGCCGCGCTTTCTGGATTTATACTGGGTTGGACAATCGGCAACCTGTTTCTCGGTGTCGCATTTGCTGCTCTTCTGGTTCTGGCTGTTCAGATCTGGCACATGTTTGCCACGCGTTTCGTGCTCAATCATCTGAATGCTGTGTCGCTCACGCAGGCTTCGTCGTGCAACCCGATCCACCGGATGTTCCTGGGTGACGCCTATAAACTGGCTGAGCAGGCCAATATGGGCCGGACCCAGTTCTCAATTATTGAAACAGATCTGCCTCTGGCATTTTCGCTGGGCTCTCGCCAAAGCGGTGGGCGCATTGTCGTGACATCTGGTCTTTTCAAAACCCTGACCCGACTGGAGATCGCCTCGGTTATCGCCCATGAGCTCGGCCATATTCGTGCAGGTGAGCGCGCTGCGACAGGTCTTTTGCTGAGCTTTTCGGCTCTTCTGGCAAAAACCGGATTGTTCGGTTGGGTGCATCGCGCGAACAAAGGTGTGTCTGGGCTTGGTAATGTTCTGCCGTTTCGCCGCGCCGGGTTAACGCCTGAATGTCGCGCAGACGCATTTGCAGCGGCGCTGTGCAAAAATACCGGTATTCTGGCCAGTGCCCTGAAGAAACTCGAGCGCGGAATCCGGGCATCACATTGGGATGGTCTTGAAACCTTGCCTGCACTTGGGCGGGTTGCCATTGTCGATCCACGGCATGCCTATATCAGTTCGGCATCGCCAGAAATTTCTCCCATGGCGCACCGCGTAGCCGAACTTCATCGGCTTCAGCTTGCAGAAGCTGCCTGACAGGTCTTTTGCCCTGTGATAGGGGGCTGACGATGAATAATCAGTCTCCGCGGATTGCCGCGATCTCACTCCTCGTTCGCGTTCTCGATCACCGCCAGACGCTTGATGAAGCTCTGGCGCAAGACGACCGCTTTTCTGCGCTTGAAGGTGCTGACCGAGGCTTTGCGCGCGCGCTGGTCTCAGCCAGCCTCCGCTGGCTCGGTTTTATTGACCATGCGCTCGCGCCGCTCGTTTCCGGACGTCCATTCAATGGGCTCGATGCGGGCGTGAAGCACATTCTGCGCATGGGTGTGGCGCAAATCTGTGTTCTGCGGACACCCTTGCATGCCGCGGTCTCTGAAACCGTTGAAACAGCCCGTTTTGTTGATGATGCGCGGAAGGCGGGCGGGTTAATCAATGCGGTTCTGCGTAAAATTCGCCCGGAAACTCTGGATGAGCTGGATCTGCCTGCAGACGCCATCTGGCCGGACGCGTTCAGAACACGCATGTCTGAGGCTTTAGGCGAGCATGTCGCGCAAGAACTGGCTGAGGCGGCAGGACAGATCCCGCCGCTGGACCTCACTTGCCCGACTGATCGCTCACTCTGGGCAGAACGGCTTGCCGGAGAAGAAATCGGTCCGGTGAGTGTGCGAATGTCTGAGGGGCTGGTGGAGAGTCTGCCGGGCTATGAAAACGGTGATTGGTGGGTTCAGGATGTTGCCGCCAGTTTGCCTGTGCAGGTTCTGGCACCGAAAAATGGTGAAGCCATTCTTGATATGTGTGCGGCGCCAGGCGGTAAAACCCTGCAGATCGCAGCTAGCGGCGCATCGGTGACAGCCGTGGATCGGGCCGCCAAACGCATGCGGCTGGTCGAGCAGAATCTAAAGCGAACGGGTCTCACCGCCAATTGCGTGACGGCCGACGCAACAAAATGGGATGCACCCGAGCCATTTGATGGCGTTCTGGTCGACGCGCCATGTTCAGCGCTTGGCACGCTGCGCCGTCATCCGGAAGGGCCGTGGATTAAACAGGCTGCAGACCTCGATCGATTTCCGACCATTCAGGCGAAGCTTCTCGAGACAGCTGCGGCCAAGGTCAAACCCGGCGGACGGCTGGTCTATTGCGTCTGTACGCCGCTGCCAGCCGAAGGCATGGCGATTGTCGATGCGTTTCTGGACGGCGCAGAGGACTGGCAACGCGACGCCATAATTGGGGCGGATGTGCCCGGCTTTGAGAGCGCCATCACAGATGCGGGTGATGTATTGACCCTGCCGTCGACCTGTCCGGACGAGCGTGGCTGCGATACGTTTTTCATCGCGCGTCTGGTGAAAGCGGAACATTAAATATCGGATAGAAAGAGCGATTTTGATAGCGTCACCATAAATTGCCTCAAAGAGTTCATATCCGGTTCAGTTAGGCAGGCAGACAATTGGCTCCACGGATTTTTGCTATGGAGCTGATGATGCCGTTTATGAAACATTCCCGTTCAATGGCCGCAGTGATTGGCCTTGGAGCCCTTATCGCCGTGTCAGGCTGTGCAAACAGCTATGGTGCAAGTGACCGGACTGCCCGCGGCGTTGGCCAGCAGTCGACCGTTCACGAAGGTGTCGTTGTCTCGACTGAGCCAGTCACCATCCGTCCGGATCAGAACTATCTTGGTGCTGCAACCGGTGCAGTGCTGGGCGGTCTTGCTGGATCGCAGATCGGTGGTGGCCGGGAAGAAAATGCTGCTGGCGCCGTTGCTGGCGCTGTCGCTGGTGGCGTGATCGGCAATGAGATTTCCAAAGGTGCCAATACCCGTCAGGGCTATGCCTACATCATTGATTTCGGCAATGGCGATATCAAGGAAATCGTTCAAGGCGCAGATGTGGTGATTGCACCGGGAACGCCTGTCTATGTGAGCTTCGGTATGGACGCCATCCGCGTCTGGCCGAAAGCGACAGGATACCCTGCGACCTATCGCTGATTTATCCAAAAAGACTGACATTGCTGTACGTCCCCCGCCTTGTGGCAGGGGGCGCACACTGCTAATTATGGACTATGTCTCAAGTCCTGATTTCCCCTTCGATTTTGTCTGCTGATTTCGCCAAGCTGGGCGAAGAGGTGAAGGCAATCGATGATGCCGGTGCGGATATGATCCATGTCGATGTCATGGATGGTCATTTTGTGCCGAATCTGACGTTTGGTCCGCCAGTGATCAAGGCGTTGCGGCCGCACACGAAAAAGCCTTTTGATGTGCATCTGATGATCGCGCCCGTCGATTTGTTTATCGCGGATTTCGCCGATGCCGGATGTGATTATCTGACCGTGCACCCGGAGGCGGGCGCACATTTGCACAGAACGCTTCAGTCAATCCGGTCTCATGGCATGAAGCCGGGTGTGGCGCTGAACCCATCTACACCTGTTGACGTGCTCGACTATGTGATGGACGACATTGACCAGATCCTCGTCATGTCGGTCAATCCTGGCTTTGGCGGGCAGTCCTTCATCGACAGCCAGCTGCGCAAGATTGAAGTCCTGCGCAAAAAAATCGATGCGACTGGTCGCGATATTCTGCTTGAGGTGGATGGTGGGTTGAAGCCGGCTAATGCGCCTGCGGCAATCTCCGCCGGTGTGACGTCAATTGTCGCCGGATCTGCAGTCTTCAAGGGCGGTCCGACGCAGTATGCTGCCAATATCAAAGCGCTTCGGGCAGGAGGCTGACAGCGTGGAGAGCGGATCGGTTTCTGAAAAAGACCTGATGAACTGGCGCCGGTACCGGGGCCGAATTGGCGAAGACGTCCGCGTTACACCTGTCTACAAATTGAAACTGAACGGCACGGCGCCTGTTTCTCTGAACCTTTATCCGCGAAACCTCAGAACCGGTGACGCGGAACGCGGCGCAGCACTGCTGAAGGGGAAATGGAGCATTGGCCGGGACGTTCTTGATATTCCGGATCAGAAAGCCCCCTGGAGCCGATCTGGCCCTTCGCGTCACTTCGCAGATCGTCTACACAGGTTTGACTGGCTGACAGACCTTTGCGCGACTGGCGCGGCAGGCCAGCGGCTTGGCCGGGAATTCATCTCATCATGGGTTGAGGATTTTGGCCGCTGGAATGGCTTTGTCTGGCGCGTTCCTGTTACGGCGGACCGGGTATGGAACTGGCTGCAGGGCGGGCCCATCCTTCTGGACAATCACGCGCCTGACAGCGACGTCCTGGAGTCGCTGGCCCGGCAGGGGCGTCACCTTCAGCATGGCACAACCGAGTGCGGAGATCCGCGCGCTGTTCTTCGGTCTGTTTTCGCTCAGCTGGCGCTGGCATTTGCGATTGATGAAGGGGACAGGCGGATATCATCGCTGGAAGCCCAGCTCGATTTCATGCTGGCAGACCACATTCTGGCGGATGGCGGCCATGTGAGCCGAAATCCGGAAATCCTTCTGGATATCCTGCTCGATCTGCAGACGATTGATGACCTTTACCTCCGGACAGGGCGTACGCCGCCAGATGTCTGCGCGCGGATGATGCCGAAAATTGCCGGCATGCTGAAATTCCTGCGCTGCGGGGATGGCGGTTTGCCGGTGATGAATGGCGGCTGTGAGGGACGTAAGACTGATCTCAAAAATGCGCTATTCCCCTTTGCTGGATCACGAGCATTCGCCTTTGCTACCAAGTCGGGTGTTCAGAAGCTTGAAGCGGGTGACGCACGGCTGATCCTGGATGCAGGTGCCGCTCCGCCAGTTGAGTTCGGTCATGAAGCGCATGCGGGCGCATTGGCATTTGAGCTCGAGGACAAGGGCGCGCGCATGGTGGTGAATTGCGGTTCGCACCGTGATGTTGATCCTGTCTGGCAGGGCGCGACCCGTCATACCAGCGGCCATTCCACGCTGGCGCTGTCTGGCTGTGATGCTGCCTTTTTCATGCCTGTCAGATCAACCGGCCTCGACGCGCCGACGGGGCCGCCGGGTATTGCCGCCAAACGCATGGAAGAGCAGGAGCGCATCCTGATCGACTGTCAGCACGGCGGATGGAAAGACGAGTTCGGGCTTATCTTCCGGCGTCGATTATTCATGGCCAGCGACGGAAGCCGTCTTACAGGCGAGGATTCGCTCTTTCGACCGATCTCTGCAGGCGTGAGTGAAAGTACAGAGACCGTTCCGTTCGACCTGCGCTTTCATCTCCATCCTGATGTGCGATTGGCTCCGGAGGGCGAGCATCTGAAGATCTCGTTGTCGAATGGTGCAGTCTGGCTTTTCAAAACCAACCATCCACGAAAGCAATTCGAGCGATCAGTTTATCTGGCGCGTGGAACGGTGGAAAAATGCTGGCAGTTGGTGCTCAGCGGTGACGCCGATCCGAATGGCGATGCAAGCGCAGACTCGAATATCGTCAGATGGGCCTTCGTGAAGGTGAGCTAAGTCTCTCGGCGGGAAACGTCTGACCTTGGCCGTGTATGGATTGATTGGGTGTTGAGGCCCAGGTTTTCGATTCCTGTGGTACGCGAACCGCAGAGCGAGAAGTGTTCGTCGGACCTACTGGCCAGATCGTCCTAAAAGCCTTAAACAGCCGCTTTCTGATTCCAGACCCTGAAGGCGTTTCATATGTCCAATGCTCCCATCAAGCGTGCGCTCATCTCTGTTTCTGATAAAACTGGCCTCATTGAACGGGCGAAAAAGCTGAGCGAACTTGGGGTGGAATTGCTCTCCACGGGCGGCACGAAGAAGGCCATCGCCGAAGCCGGCATTCCGGTGAAGGACGTTTCTGAGGTCACGCAATTCCCGGAAATGATGGATGGCCGCGTGAAGACGCTCCATCCGGTGGTTCATGGCGGGCTTTTGCATCTGCGTGACAATCCGGAGCATGTCGAACAGGCCAAAGCCCACGGCATTAAGGGCATCGATCTTCTGTATGTGAACCTCTATCCGTTTGAAGAAACTGTCGCCAAGGGTGCGGACTTCCACACCTGCATCGAGAATATCGACATTGGCGGCCCGGCCATGCTGCGCGCTGCGGCCAAGAATTACGGCTTCGTCTCCGTTTGTACGGATGGCGAAGACGTTGATGCCGTGATCGCTGAAATGGAAGCGAATGGCGGCGAGACGACGATGGCGCTCCGCAAGAAACTGTGCGCCAAGACCTATGCGCGCACGGGCGCTTATGATGCAGCGATTTCTAACTGGTATGCTGAACAACTGAACGATCCGACACCGGAATGGCGCGCCTTTGGCGGTAAGCAGATTTCCGTCATGCGCTATGGTGAAAACCCGCACCAGATGGCGGCGTTCTACAAGACGCCGGAACAACGGACAGGCGTTGCCACCGCTGAACTGATCCAGGGAAAGGCGCTCTCTTACAACAATATCAACGACACGGATGCGGCGTTTGAGCTGGTGTCTGAATTCCCATCCGATGAGCAGGCGGCAGTGGCCATCATCAAGCATGCCAACCCGTGTGGTGTGGCGCTGGGCGAGAGCCCGCTGGATGCTTATATCAAAGCCTATGATTGCGACCGGACATCGGCCTTCGGGGGTATTGTTGCGCTGAACCGCGCGCTCGACGGCGAAACGGCCGCAAAAATCACCGAGATTTTTACCGAGGTCGTGATTGCGCCAGGCGCAGACGAAGAGGCGATGGCTATCTTCAAGAAAAAGAAGAACCTTCGCCTGTTGCTGACGGACGGTCTGGCTGATCCGAAGGCGCCAGGACTATTCGTTAAGGCTGTCGCGGGTGGCCTGCTCGTGCAGGATCAGGATCGCGGTTTTGTGGCGCGTAGCGATATGAAGGTTGTGACGAAAAAACAGCCGACCGAAGTCGAATGGGCGGATCTCTTGTTCGCATGGCGCGTGGGCAAGCATGTAAAATCGAACACCATCGTGTATGCGAAAGACGGCTCGACGGCTGGTGTGGGTGCGGGGCAGATGAACCGACTCGATTCGGCACGGATTGCGACCCGCAAAGCGGAAGATGCCGCAGAAATTGCTGGCTGGGATCAACCCCGAACCAAAGGCTGTGTGGCCGCGTCAGATGCGTTTTTCCCATTCCCTGATGGACTGCTCCAAACTGCTGAAGCGGGCGCGACGGCTGTGATCCAGCCGGGCGGGTCGATCAAGGATCAGGACGTTATTGATGCCGCTGACGAGGCAGGCCTCGCTATGGTCTTCACCGGGATGCGCCACTTCCGGCATTGATTCTGTTTGCTCGCGCGTGTTTCGACCTGAAGGTCGAACGCGCTACGCCTTCGCTTTGCTCGTGAGGTACGCTTCACAAAAGACCGTGCAGGCGCAGGGCGAGTGAGCTTGCAAACGTCGAGCCCGAGCAAAAGCTTGATGCTGCCTTTGCATTGTTTGAGGCGTTTTCAGACCTAGGACGCGACAGCCTTTCAGGAAGTTCACAAACCGAACAGACAATCGGACTGGCCTAATCAGTCTTTTTGCTGGTATGTCGGACGGGATTGGTACAGCGAACGGATTGTCAGCCCTGACTGGCACCCAGACGCAAGAAATTATTGGGAAGAGTGTATGCTGCGTTCTGTTGATTTCCGGAGCTCCGGACGAAACCTTCTTCTGGCGGTGGTCTGTGGATTTGGACTGGCTGCCTGCAGCGGTGGATCATCCGATGATGGTGGTGAAACTTCAACCGAAACAGCTCCCGGAGTTGCAACAAACTTCGTCGCGACAGCTGGCGATGAGCAGGTTGTGTTCACCTTCGACGCGCCAGCCTCAGGCGGTATTGCCCGTCAGTACACGGTGACCTGTGAAGCAACCGACGAAGCCACAGTCTCTCGTTTCAGCGCGTCCAGCCCGGTGACGATTTCTGGCATGGTCAATGATGTCGAATATTCCTGTACGATTGTGGCGACCAATAATGGTGGTGACGGCCCGGCGTCTGACCCGGTACTCGTGACACCGAATACCGGCTTTGAAGAAGCGGACTGTACGCTCGAAACGACCGACGCTGGAAACATTACCTGCCTCACAAACAATCTGATGGCGGGATATACCCGCACCCAGAGGAACGCGTCGCTTTATGAGCTGACCGAAGCCAATGCGACTGATTATTGGTCGACCTTCCGTCCTGCTGTCTTTCCGCGCCGGGGCGTGCCTTATATCAGCATGACTGATGAACAGCTTGAAGACGCGAACGCGCTTGCAGAAGCTGTGTTCAGTGCGGCTGGCCTCGAGCGCTATACCGGAATTCGGTCTGCGGATGAGTTTCTGGGCGACACGCTGACAGGCTTCAGCTCTGGCCTCTATTACTTCTCTGTCCTGGGAACACCATCAGCAACAGACCCATGGATTCTGGTGATTACCGGCCACAATTACACTCTGTTCGCGAGTGTTGAAGGCGACTTCATCAGCCTGACACCAAATTTCATTGGTGTTGAACCACCAGAATTCACGCTGAGTGACGAAGACTTTGCACCACTCGCTGACCGTAAAGCGGCTCTTCTTGCTGTGATCGATAGCCTGACTGATGCCGAGCTTGCGACGGCGGCACTGGGTGAAACATTCGATGATATTCTGGCCGGACCACGGGCTGATAATGCGTATCCTGATCCGCAGGAAGGCGTTGCGGTCTCCGACCTGACAGCTGACCAGCGCGCACTGATCGTGGCGGCAATTCAGACATTCAGCGATGATCAGGTGAACACACCGCTGACGGCAGAATACACGACCGATGCAGCGCTCGATGGAACCTTCATTGCGACTGCCGGAGAAACTGACCTCACTACTCAAGGCTCCTATATCCGGATTGATGGGCCTCGCGTCTGGCTGGAGTTCATCGTGATCCCGGGGACGGCGACGTCTGATGATTACATCAAGACGATCTGGCGCGATAAGCAGCTCGACTATGGTGGCAATTTCGATCTGACTGACGACGAATAGCGTCAATCCTGATCAAGCTGGTTTACCACCAGCTGATCTCATAGCGATGATCATCCACGGAGACGCCTTTCAACAAGGCGTCTCCTTTTTTTGTGATGCTGATGATCAGGCGAACTTCGCTATTGTTCCGGATGGCTCTTTCGATATCGAGTGCATCAGACTGATTGGCATAAAACCGGTTCATGTCGAATTGCGGTCTGACGGTGTAGGTCAGAGGCTCGTCATCGACCTGCGATGCTGTAATCCTTGTTAGTGTGTTGAAGGATACGCGGTCGTTAGTGTTGGCGGTCGCTGGCTTTTCAGCCGTGACGTCGATGACTGACCAGCTGCCAGACCTGCGTTCCAGGGTCACCCATGCATTGACGGTATTGAAACGGCGAGTTCCAAACCCGAAATTCGCGCGGATACGGTCAGACTGTTCCTCGGAAAGCACTGTTTCGAGTTCGGGTTGGATACGAACATAATGGCCGAGCAAGACATCGCGCGGATCATATCCGCGCGCGGCGACAGTGATTTCCGAGCCTGACTTAAGCGCTGAGATATGACTGGCAACGCCAAGGACCAGAAAACCCGTTAAAAGAACCAGCACGACAGGAAGTGCGACGAGAGGGCGGGGAAACTTAGGCATTGGATGTATCTCCTTCCGCTGTTGCCGCAGACTGGCGTTTCAAAACATAGACGATGACAAGGCTGACGATCGCCGTGAGGCCGAAGATGAGCGCTGCAACCGACAGCGTCATGCCAAGGTCGACGAAGATTGTCGAAATGGCCGTGATGAGCGAGAGAATGCCTGCGCCGGCCATCCAGCCGTAGTGTTCGCGTGCGCCATACCAGAGCGCGACAAAGGAGGCCCCGAGCCAGATGAAGCGGTGAAGAAAATCCGCGTCTGCTGACATTGGGATGCCGAGCAGAGCAATGCCCGCAAGGCATGCCCAACTTGCATAGCCCAGTAGCGTGCGAGCGCCATGTCGGTCGTTTCGGTCTCCATAAGCGCCGAGGAGCGTGAGGCCACCCCAGAGTGCTGTGAACAGGGTGAAGAGCAGGCCGGAAAACTCTCTCTCATTGTAGCGAGAAAAGACCGAGTTCGCGAAATCAGGTGTCTGAAAAAATACGACGCTGGACAGTTCGACAAAATGGATGAGGCTCAGACCGATACCGATCACAAGCAGCGCATGAACCAGAACGCGTGACCGGACGAGCCATGCTGTCAGCGCGACACAGGCGATCACAAAGTGCAGGGCCCAGAAGCCCGTACTCAACCAGGGAACCATGTCGCTCCCAAAGGCCATAAACTGATAAATGGCGCCGAAAACCAGTGCAGCAAATGCCGCGGCTGCGGACCGCCCCGCCAGGCCGATCAGGCCTGCCGCGATAGTCGCAAACAGAAGTGCACCCGTGGGCTCGCCTGGAAGATTATAAGCCTGCCCAAGAAGCGCTATGCTGCCAGCAAAAATCATCGAACAGAGCAGCGCCAGCGCATTAGAGACCTTCTTGCTGTTTTCATACGCGAAGGCTGAACCCGTGCCGCTGGCGAAAACGGCCAGAATGAGGATGATCAGTTTGGCGCCACGCGGTATGGCGGCCCAGTTGTCGCCTATGAAGGCGATGACCGCGAGCCCCGCAAGTACAGTCGCAGCCATAGCGATCCAGCCGCGACCGTCACCTCGCGTTTGTGCTGGCAGGCTTGTCAGGATGGGGGTGCGGCTCGTTTCCGGCACCCAGCCTTCGCTGATCCAGTTCTCAAGATCTGCTTCGATACGTTTACGGTAAGCGCTGGCTTTCATTCCCGCCTCCAAAAGTTAGTGAACGAATACTCACTAAATGTGGCGGAAATGTGGTGAGCTAGTCTTTGGTTTTGTCGCGACCAAAATTGGTGGCGTCAGTATCCTGCCCGGCATCAACAATTGACTGTCGGAGGCCGCGTGTCCGTTCAAAGAAGGCATGGAGCTGATCGCCCTCACCCCAGCGAATGGCGCGCTGCAGGGCGGCGAGGTCTTCATTGAACCGCCCGAGCATTTCCAGAACGGCTTCTTTGTTATGAAGAAAGACGTCGCGCCACATAGTCGGGTCAGATGCCGCAATCCGCGTGAAGTCACGAAAGCCACCCGCAGAAAACTTGACGACTTCGCCTTCGGTGACCGTTTCGAGATCGTGCGCCGTTCCGACAATATTGAAAGCGATGAGGTGCGGAAGGTGCGAAGTAATTGCCAGAACGCGGTCATGGCGTTCAATCGTCATGATTTCCACTGTGCTGCCGAGGGTTTCCCAGAACGCAGTGAGCGATTTGAGAGCTTCGCCGTCAGCTTCGTTATCTGGCGGGGTAAGAATGCACCAGCGGCCAGCAAAAAGGGTCGCGAAGCCAGCCGTTGGACCGGACTTCTCGGTACCCGCGATCGGGTGACCAGGGATGAAGTGAACGTGGTCCGGTAAATGCGGAGAGAGCGCGCTGAATACTGCGGATTTGACGGATCCGACATCGCTGACGATTGCCCCGGCTTTCAGATGTGGTGCAATCGTGGTCGCAATCGTTTCCATTGTGCCGACCGGCGTACAGAGGATCACCAGATCAGCATCAGCGACACAGCTTTCCAGTGAGTCTGCGACTTCTCCGAGTCCCAGGGCATCTGCAGCGATGCGAACATCCTCACTCGCGTCGAAAAGCGTGATCTGTTCGCACGCGCCATTGGCCTTCGCCGCGCGAGCGACGGATGAGCCGATCAGGCCGATCCCGATGATCGAGAGGTGCTTGATGCCTGACATCTGCCTTCAGCGCCGCGCCATGAACTCGCCAAGAACGGAGATGATCTGGTCGTTGGCTTGTTTCACGCCGACTGAGATTCGCAAATGGTTTGGCAAGCCATAGGCTTTCACATCGCGAACGATCAAGCCGTTCTGACGGAGGGTCGCTTCAGCTTTTTCAGCCGAGTAAACGCCTTCTGCCGGAAACTCGATCAGCAGGAAGTTTGCGACGCTCGGGATGACTTTCAGGCCAGTGGCGCTGACCGCTTCAGTCAGGCGCGCGAGTTCGCGTTTGTTGAACTCAACTGATTTATCCGTGAAGGCGTCATCCTTCATTGCGGCGATGCCGGCAATCTGTGCCAGTGAGTTGACGTTGAACGGCCCGCGCACACGGTTGATGGCGTCGACTACGGCAGACGGCCCATAAGCCCAACCCAAACGCAGTGCCGCCAGGCCATATATCTTGGAGAAGGTGCGCGTCATCAGCACGTTCTCATAGCTGCCAGCCATTTCGAGACCGGATGAGTAGTCATTAGCCCGGACATATTCGGCGTAAGCGGCATCCAGAACCAGAAGGACATTCTCTGGCAGGCCGGCATGCAGACGGCGGACCTCATCGAAGGGCAGATAGGTGCCTGTCGGATTGTTCGGATTGGCCAGAAAGACGATTTTTGTCTTTTCGGTGACCGCAGCCAGCATGCCATCGACATCAGCCGTGAAGTCTTTGTCAGGGACTGTGATGGTCTCTGCGCCGGACTGTTGCGCGACGAGGCGGTAGACGAGGAAGCCATATTGAGACTGAATGATCTCATCACCCGGCGCGAGGTAAGCACGCGCGAGAAGCTGGAAGATTTCGTCAGAACCTGAGCCACAGACAATGCGGGACGGATCAAGACCATAGCGTTCGGCGATCGCGTCGCGTAGCTGGTTCGCGCCGCCATCCGGGTAGGTTTCAAGGTGATCAAGATGACCTTCCACAGCCTCACGGACAAGCGGTGAATATCCCAGAGGGTTCTCATTGGAAGAGAGCTTGTATCCGGATTCAGAAGACAGACCCGGTACGTAAGGGGTGATCTCCAGAACATTTGGCAGAGGCTTTGGCGCCATAACACGTATCCCGTTTATGCGGATTTGATTGGTGAGTGTCTTATACGGAAGCTGAGCAGGATGAAAACTGCCTTCGCGTATTATCCGTGACGTACAGCGTCATCATTCGCGGCTTGTGCGACAAATGCCGGTAGCGAGCCGACGACGCGCAGTCCATCAAGACCGGCCTCTCGTGCCGCCGTTAGTCGTGGATCGGACTCGGCCATGGATTCGGAGATTTCGAACAGAACAAGTGACCGGGCGCGTGAAAGCTCGTGCGGATAGAGACCGAGCTCGCCGAAGATTTTCTTCAGACGGAGATGATCATCATGGGCCATGAGCAAGGTGCGCGTGTTCGGCGTGTCGGCCAGCGGTCCGCGGGCAACAATGGCGGCGTATGGCGCGTCTGCAAGCACGATCGGCCAACCACCGATAATACGGAGATCGTGATACTTGCTCTCATTCAACATGGGCCACCACTGACCCGAGCCAGCCTGCGTCATCCAGCCTAAAACGCCCACGCAGCTGTCTTTGTCGGCGCAACTCTGGAGTGTATCGCGTGGGTCTTTTTCAAATTGCATGGGGATCTGGTGACCGAACATGCTGCGGGCCTGATCGAAGATCCGAATAGGCTCTGCACCGGAAACGCAAACCTGCTCCAGACCCGACACATGCATGTCGATCAGGAACTCGACACCCCATCGCAGAAGAAGCTGGCTCTGGTCTGTGGCTTTGGCTTGCCGGGCGAGCCGGGAAAGCGACGAAACCACTGTCATTGCAATGGTATTGCCTTCGCCTTGAAGCGCCATGAGCAGGTGACGGGATGCTACCGACCGCGCCTTGAGTGCAGAGACGACATTCGCCTCCGCCGTATTCAGGCGGGTTTCCAGCATTTCGAGGCTGACGCCTTGTTTGTCCTCACTCATCACTCTGGCTCTGAACTATGCCCGACACGCAGAGAATCAGGCAGATAAGCGCGCATGGTTGCAAACTTCTGACGCTCACTCAACCAGAACTGATCGTGTTGAGCTATCGTGTCGGGATTGGCGCATCGCCACGATAATCATAGAAGCCGCGACCGACTTTGCGTCCCAGCCATCCTGCTTCGACATATTTTACAAGCAATGGGCATGGACGATATTTTGTGTCGGCCAGACCATCATGCAAAACCTGCATAATGGACAGACACGTGTCGAGACCGATGAAATCCGCCAGCTGAAGCGGGCCCATCGGATGATTGGCGCCAAGCTTCATGGCTGTGTCGATGCCTTCAACAGTGCCGACGCCTTCATAAAGCGTGTAAACGGCTTCGTTGATCATCGGCATAAGCACCCGGTTCACGATGAAGGCCGGGAAGTCTTCAGCGTTGGCAACCGTCTTGTTCAGACGTTCAGCCAGAGTGAGCGCCATTTCATAGGTTGCCTGATCAGTCGCCAGGCCACGGATGACCTCGATCAACTGCATGACAGGAACCGGGTTCATGAAGTGCAGGCCGATAAACCGTTCCGGACGGTCTGTCGTTGAAGCAAGGCGCGTGATGGAAATGGAAGATGTGTTCGATGCCAGATAAGCGTCTGGCGAGACGTTCTGCAAAAGCTTGGCAAAGATGTCGACTTTGATCGGCTCTTTTTCGGTGGCGGCTTCAACGGCCAGGTCAACATCACCGAATTCAGACAGGTCTGTCGTGAACGTCATACGGTCCAGCGCTGATGTCATTTCGTCCAGAGATATGAACTCCTTGGACAGCTGACGCTGCATGTTTTTCTCGACGGTTTCTCGCGCTTTTTCGAGCGCCGGTTCGGATATGTCGTTCAGGACAACTGTGTACCCGGCCAGTGCGCATACGTGGGCGATACCATTCCCCATCTGGCCGGCACCGACAACGCCGATTTTTTTTAGTTCTGTCATGCTTTGAACCGTATCATGATTTGAAGAAGGGCGCACGCTATCATGAGATTGTTGCACTGCAATACCCGACGTGACGTGTCGCGAAATTGTGTTCTTGGTGGTGCCGAAACCACACGGCTGTCCACATTCTCAAAAACAAGGGGCTTTTGGGTCACTCGGTTTCCGGGTTCGCGGTTGCGGAGATCAGGGTTGCGACAAATCGCGTCTGACGCGAGTTATAATCGTTTCCGGAGAGTATTCAAAAATTAACATTTGTCGGTGCAATAGCGAGTCAACGTGATTTTCCGGACAGCACATAAACCAAGTTAGTGAAGCCAATTTACTGCCTCTGTAATTCCGCATGTCCGGGTGACGATCTGTCGTCAATCCGCATTCGTTAAATGCAAACTTGTCGTCTCTCTCTCTTTTGGAGCATCTCATGCTGAAATATCTGACAACTGCTGGTGTCACAGGTCTCATCATGACCGGTACTGCACATGCGCAGCTGATCACTGCTGATATCACTGTTGATGGTGAAACACGCACATACTCATTTGAAACCTTCGACGATATCGAAGAGACGTCTCTGGACGAAATCCTGGCCGATTTCGGTTTTACGGATATCGACGAGACCCAGACCGTTTCGATTGGCGGTCTGTTTGCTGGACAGTCCTTCACCTATTCGGATGACCGGGACGGAAACCTGCAGCTCGATCTGATCATCGAAGATGCTGATGCGTTTTTCGCTGGCATCCGCGACATCGACCCGAATGCCAGCATTAGCGACGATGATCTGCGTCTCTATGAGGCTATTTTCGAAGGCTCGCCGCTCTCTCTTTCCATCAATGAAGGATCGTCGACAACTGTCCTCGATATTGGCAATGGCGCTGTGGTCATCAATTACGATGATACGACCGGCGCAGGTACGGTAACCATTGAAGGGCAGGGTACGACCAACTTTACGAGCGGTGGTCAGAGTGTAGACGTACTGATCCTCGACGCTCTGGATGACCGCATTCAGGATGTATCAGACGATAACGGACAGCTCTCGGCTCTACTGGCGCTGTTCACACCAAATTCCATTGCCAGCACATTTGATGATCCGATCGCAGGTAACCCATCAAGTGTCGTCGGCCGCATGCCGGGCCTTCTGGCAGACATGCACACACGCCGACTGCCAGAGGGTAAGACCTATGGTTTCTTCGGGAAGCTGGAATATGAAGGCGTAAACTACGACAATTCAGGCGATGCCAGTGTGGTCAGTGGTGATCTGGCGGTTCATTTCGCAGCTGGTCCGGGCGAGGTCTCTCTGACTGTGCCGCTCGCCTATGTGGAATATGATGGCGGTGAGCAGGTTGGTCATGGCGGTCTGATCCTGGGCTATGGCCTTGATATGAACGACCTCATCACCGAGTTGCCGCTTGAATGGACGACACAAGCAACGATCGGCGCGATCGGCGGTACGTCAGATGCTCTGGTGGATACAGCAGTGATCGCCAGCTATGGCGTGTCGAACCGGTTTGTGACGGGCGTCACCGAACAGCTCGATCTGGGGCTGGAGCTGGATCTCAGCTATATCGATAGTCCTGACATTGAGTTCGACGACTACACACAGACCTATAATCTCGGCATCACGACCGTGACCTATGGTGTGGTCGGCTCGTACCGCATGTATAGTGGCCTCGTGATTGATGGCGCGCTGCGTCGGACGGATTTCAGCGGCGAGACGCTGGCCATTGACGCCCAGAACGAGCTTGAAGTTCTGGTTTCAGGTTCGCCGAGCTTCAAGGCTGGTGTGACTATCGGATTTGGCGATGAGTACAGCTCGCTCGGCGGCCAACTCAAATTCCGTTTCTGATCTCATCTGAATTTATTTGGTTCAGTCACTCTAAGCGCAGCTCCACGGGGCTGCGCTTTTTGTATTCAGCCAGACACGATCTCTGTGATGATACGGATGACGCCAATTATCAGGCCAATGCGAACCACCATCCAGGCAATACTGAGCCAGGCCGACGTCGCACCGCCTTCAGCTTCGCTGACAGAACCGTCGCCCCAATGCTTTCTGAGTTTCGAGCCGTCTGATTTTACACCTGTCCGCTGCTCGGCCTTCTCGATCAGGCGTCCAATCCAAGTGTTGTAGTTGCGTTCGAACCAGTCGCTGCCGGTCTGATGTGACCAGCCAAACCGGTCATCAAGACGGATCAGAATATCTGCTGGAATGTCTTCCGGAATTTCGGGTTTGGCATCTTCGCTATTCATTCCGGAATGATCGCCGATAAACGACCGAAGCCGCCCGGACAGAATCTGAAACGCATCCACGCCGTCAAAAGCCGGACGTTCGAGGATGGTGAGCCAGTTGGCCCAGTCACGGCGGGCCGAAGAGTCTTTGATCAGTGACTGAATGTCAAAAATGGCTTGTGTTGCGGCATCCGCGTCGGCGAATTGCGATGGAGCGGCATCTGGTGCTCTTTCCTCAATGTCTGTTTCATCGTCCTCATCGTCATCCCATAAATCTTCTGGTTCTTCCCAGTCAGCGCCGGTTGGCGTTGGTGCGGGTTCTGTTTGCAGTGTTTTGATGACGTCCGGGGCGATCACGGGCGTTGGGACTGGCTTTGGTTGTCCAGCATCGCTGAGCTGGTCTTCATCCGTGGACGGAGGAGGGGATTCCGAACTGCTCGTTTTTGATGCCGCCTCGTCTGAAGTGGCTTCGCTACTAGTGTTTGGAGTGCCATATCGGTCTCGCCATTTGATGTGTGCGAGAGCAGCATCCATGGCAGACCGGAGCGCCATAAAGCCTTGAGGGTCGTCATCTGGACGTGTGGTTTTCAGACGCCGGGCGTAAGATCGTTTCACATCCGAAACGGTTGCCGTATCTCTTGAGAGTTCGAGAAGGGTGAAGGGGTCTTCAGAAGACATCTTGCGCTTCCAGACGCGAGACCGGGTCTTCGAGCGCATTGCGGGTTTCGGCGATCAATTTCACATCCTGAGAATGCAGTGCGGCTTCGAACTCGCGAATGAAGCCTCCGACCAGCATGCGGTCGTCGCCGAGAAGACCTTCATAGAGCGCCGAGAGACGCGCGAGAAAAGCCGTGTTTTCCTGTTGCTCGCGGGGATGTATTTTCAGGCCGGAAAGTGCTTCAAGTCGCGCTTCAATATCGGCCTGCGTCATGGCGCCGGGATTGCCTTCGATCACAACACGAGCTTCTTCGCCTGATGTCATTGCTTTCGCGACAACTTCGAGAATGCCAGAATTGTCATAGGTGAAGCGTAGATCGACAGGTTCGAGATCGTTTTTGTTCCGTGGCAGGGCGATGGTGACATTTCCGATTTTCACATTGTCCTTCACGAAGGGCGATTCCCCCTGAAAGACTTTCACCTCAATCCGGTCCTGACCCTTTTTGATCGGAAAGATGGTGTGAGACCGACTGACGGGCACGACGGTGTTTCGTTCTATGAGCGGCGTGAAATGACCATACTCATACGTGTCGCGTTTGATCTCCATTGCGGTTTCATAGCCCAGGGTAAATGGCGCCACGTCGGTCATCACCATGTCGTCGAGCGCTTCATGTCGAGCGGCAAGCCCGGCCTGAACGGCTGCGCCGAGGGCGACGACATGATCAGGATTGATGTCATGTTCAGGGAAGCGCTTGAACAGGCGCGTGATCAGCCCACGAACACAGTCCATCCGGGTCGCGCCGCCGACCAGTAGAATGCGGTTGATGTCCTGAGCCTTGAGGCCAGCATCAGCAATCGCACGCTGAATGGGCAAGCGAATGCGCTTGGTCAGCGGCACGCAAACCTCTTCGAAATCTTCACGTGAAATCGACAGTTCGATTGCCTGATTTTTGTAGGAGAAAATCGCGCCTGCTTCGGGGGCTTCGGTAAGTTTGTGCTTTAGTTTGTCGGTTACAGCGCGGAGACGGGAATAGTCCTCGGCTTTCAGCTTTTCGGGCTTCAGGTCAGACTTTTTCGCAAGATGACTGAGGAGCAGGTCTGTGAAGTCTTCGCCGCCGAGAAAGGCATCGCCGGAACTGGCGCGGACTTCCATCACACCAGAAAACATTTCGAGAATGGAGACATCGAACGTGCCGCCGCCCAGATCCACAACGAGAAACGTGGTTTCAGCATCACGGTCCTGCAGGCCGTATGCAAGCGCAGCAGCCGTTGGCTCATTGATCAGCCGTTCGACCTTTAGGCCTGCCAGACGGGCAGCAGCCATGGTGGCCTGACGCTGAACATCGTTGAAATAGGCTGGCACAGAGATGATTGCGCGCTCTGCGGTCTGCCCGAGATGAGCTTCAGCATCGTCTCTTAGGGTGCGCAGAATGAGTGAAGAGAGTTCTTCCGCTCGCCAGGATTTCTTACCCAGCCGAACCTCGTGATCCGTACCCATATAGCGTTTGAACCGCGCTGTGGTCTTATCCGGATGGCTGACGAGGCGGTCTTTCGCGGCTTGCCCGATGAGCAATGTGCCGTCATCAGACACGCCGACGGCTGAGGGGGTCATGAAACTGCCCAGGGCGTTTGGAATAAGCTGAGGTCCTTCAGGCGTAAAAACGCCAACAAGTGAGTTTGTTGTTCCCAGGTCTATTCCAAGCAGAGGTTCGCTTGTGCTCACGTTCGCTCTCCGGCAGCGCATGTCTATAGCCAAGTTTTGAGCGATTGGCGCGATTGAGGCAACAGGCAGAACTAAAATGCGGTCAGGTGACAGAATATATTGATCTCGCGGAGAATTCACGATTAAGTTCAGCTCGGAACCGGCGACCCAGGACGCATGAAAGCACCACTACACTCGCGAGAAGCTGAACGCCTCGCAACTCTTCAAAGTTACCGTATTCTGGATACAGATGCTGAAGCCGAGTTCGATGAGATTGTGGCTCTGGCAGCGCGTATCTGCGAAGCGCCTATCGCGCTGGTGAGTCTGGTTGATTCCGATCGGCAATGGTTCAAGTCCAAGATTGGCCTTGAAGCGGACCAGACGCCGCTCGAGCAGTCCATCTGCGCGCATGCCATTCTGCAGGATGGTGTGTTCGAGATTGAGGATACACTCGCCGATGCTCGGACCTGTGACAATGCGCTTTGTCTCGATGACCCGAATCTCAGATTCTATGCGGGTGTTCCACTCATCGCGCCGAACGGCCTGGCGATCGGTTCGTTTTGTGTGCTCGACCGGAAACCGCGTTCTCTGAGCGACTTGCAGAAGCAGACCTTGCTCGTGTTGTCACGCCAGATCATGCGGGAGCTTGAGCTTCGTCTGGCCATTCATTCTCAGAATTTGCTGAGACGAGAGATGGATCACCGGGTCAAGAACTCGCTCCAGACAATTGCAAGCTTCATCAGCCTTTATCGACGGAATGCCAATCACGACAATCCGCAGGAAGCCTTTGACGCGATCGAACGGCGTATTCGAGCCATCAGCGCACTTCATGAAGAGCTGCATACCGTCGGGTCTGAGCAGGATATTCAGCTTACGCGGTTTATCGAGCGCATTGTTTCACAACTCGAACCGACCGCTCCGGATGGCGTGGCGCTTCGTACCCGCCTCGATGAGGTCGTTTGTGGGTCATCGGTTGCAACAACGCTTGGCATTGTGTTGAGCGAGTTCGTCGCCAATTCGATCAAGCATGCCTTTCCCGACGAGCGGCAAGGTGTCATCCAGATTGACCTGTCGCGCACAGATGATGGCGGCATTCTGATGGTGTGTCGCGATGACGGGGTGGGGCTGCAGGCGCAGACAACCGCTGAAACGCGTATCGAGAAGCTGGGCATGCGGTTGAAGGATGCCGCTGTCGCACAGGTGAATGGAAACCTTGAACGTAATGCCAGCGAGTCTGGCTATGAAATCCGGCTCAACATTCCTCAGTCTGCCATCCTTCGCTAAATGCGAACCGCAGGCTGACCTGCCGCAACTGAGCATTACCAGGACAGATCAAATCATAGTATAACAATCACGAGTATCGCTTCAGGCGAAGCGATGGTGTTGGGGGATTGTATTCCGGGAACGAATTTCTGCTGATCAGGGTGCGCCGAGGCGTGAGCGAATGTTCACTAATTACGACAAGTAAGTCACTGATTTTACACTAAATATTCTGATATTCGGCAATGTCTTATTGTAAAACGGAAAATATTTCTTACATTCTGTTCATGTGAAAACAATCGGAAGGGAGTGAAATGGAAAATCTTGTATTCGTGCTGATTGCGATCGTTGTCGGACTGATCGCTGTTAAGAGTGCACTGAAATTTGTTCCTCAGGGCTATAACTGGACCGTTGAACGGTTCGGGAAATACACCAAAACGCTCGGTCCGGGTATGCATGTGATTGTGCCGATTTTCGATGGCATCGGTCGCAAGATGAATATGATGGAAACGGTTCTGGATGTGCCGCAACAGGAAGTGATCACCCGGGACAACGCGATGGTCTCCTGTGATGCGGTCGTCTTTATTCAGGTCGTTGATGCCGTCGCCGCGGCTTATGAGGTAAATGACCTCAACCGGGCGATTACAAATCTCTCGCTGACTAATATCCGTACAGTTGTTGGCTCGATGGACCTTGATGAGGTTCTGTCGAACCGAGACGATATCAATGCGCGCCTTCTTTCCGTAATCGACGCCGCGACCAACCCATGGGGCGTTAAGGTCACCCGTATAGAGATTGCGGACCTGACACCGCCCGCGGACATCACTGAAGCCATGGCGCGCCAGATGAAAGCCGAGCGTATGAAGCGTGCGGAAATTCTGGAAGCTGAAGGCAAGAAGCAAAGCCAGATTCTGCGGGCCGAAGGTGAGAAACAATCCGCCATTCTGCAGGCGGAAGGCCGGAAAGAAGCGGCGTTCCGTGACGCTGAAGCGCGTGAACGCGAAGGTGAAGCCGAGGCGAAAGCGACTGCCTTCGTTTCCGAAGCCATCGCTAAGGGTGACGTTAACGCCGTGAACTACTTCCTTGGCCAGCGTTATGTGGAAGCCTTTGAGAAGCTTGCGAGTTCGAACCAGCAGAAAACGGTCATTATCCCGGCTGAGTTCTCGTCAATCATGGGAACAATCGAAGGCATCCGGTCACTGACCAGTACGGTCGGTAAGCTAAATGGTGGCGGCGATGCTGAGCCGGAGAACAAGGGACCCTGGGAGCGTAAGTGATGGACATTTTCTTCACGCTTTTTGAGGTGATCACGCCCTGGCACTGGATGGGCCTTGCGCTCATCCTGATCGGCTTCGAAATGATGCTCGGCACTTATGATCTGCTCTGGCTGTCGGGCGCGGCTTTTCTGACAGCTTTGATCGCCTTCTTTTTGCCGGTTCATTCATGGCAGCTGGAGCTCGTTATCTTCGCTGCATCAGGAACGCTACTGGTTATTCTTGGTCGGACCAAATTCGCCGGACTGAAAAATGTTACGACGGATCGGCCGAACCTTAATCAGCGCGGTAAGTCGCTTGTCGGGAAACGCGCCGTCACGGTCACGGCTTTTGCTGCCGGTGAAGGTCGGGTGAAACTTGGCGATACGACCTGGTCAGCAATCTCTGAGAATGGCGAGGCGATCGAAGATGCCACAGAGGTTACCGTAACCAATGTCGAAGGGACTGTTCTGACTGTCGCCCCGGCCTAAGGACCAAACCACCCGGCAAGTGCGCTCACAACATTGCGATCATGCGTCACTTGCCGGACTGATTGTTTCGCCCCATTAGGGGGTCGAATGAAGCTCTTGAAACACCATCTGGCGCATGTCTTCGGCGCATTGGCTGTCCTGATGCAGGTTATCCTGCCCGGGGTGGCAGCCTATGCGGAAGACCGCGGTGTTGATGTCTCTCACTTCTTCTGTACCGAAGGTCAGACGCTCAGCCCTGAAATGCAGGCGGCGGCTGATGAGTTGTCTCTTCTGCTGGGCGAGACGCAGGATGCAGATGACAGCTTTGACGATGAAGGCGATTGCTGTGTTCTGTGCTCTGGCCTCCATGCGGATCTTGAGAAACCACTGGACCCCTTATCAGCTCTGGTCCGATACACGCAGCGTGATAGCTTTATTCCGTTTGAGGTTGGTCTTGTCCACGAAGCACAAGGCCCGCCGGTTGGGGTGAGGGGCCCGCCCAACAACATCTGATGACCTTCGCACCGGCCAGCAGGCCGGACGACTGAGCCTGAGGCTCTGTTTTCAGATGAGATTTCAAAATGACAAACCCACTTTGTTTAACGCTGCTCTCAGGAGCGGCCGTCGCAGCCGTGTCGCTGCCAAGTTTTGCACAAGACAACCAACCCGCACTTCAGGATGTGATTATCGTCACAGGTCAGCGCCAGACAACGGCGACCAGCGCAGACGTATCGCCTCAGATCGGCGTTCTTCAGGGAGGTGACGTCACCTATCTGACCGCGCGTACGCCCGGTGGCGCCCGGATTGCCAATGGTGAACTGTCAGGCCAAATGCAGTATCGCGGGCTTTTCGGAGAGCGTATGAATCTCCGGGTAGATGGTCAGAGATTTGGTTCGGGCGGGCCAAACCTGATGGACCCGGTTTTCCACTATGCACCAGCGCCTCTGGTGTCTCAGGTGGAGATAGACCGTGGCGTGAGCCCTGTCTCCGAAGGGCCGGGGCTGGCTGGCGGGGCCAACGCGATTTTTAAACGCGTCGACTACACGAATTCCTCGGCCGCCAGGCTCGGATATGACGTGATGATGGGGTTTCGTACCGTCAATAATTCTATTGCGACAGGAGGCGTGATTGGCGCCGCGACTGACAGCTGGCGGTTCAATCTGCTGGGTTCGATTGAGAAGGGAAGCGACACCAGGTTTTCCGATGGTGAGATCGGCGGTAGTGAGTTCGAACGCGGTGTCTTTGGCCTGTCTACAGGTGTGAAGACAGGTGTTGGCGAATTTCGCCTGGACGCGCGACGTCAGAATACGAGCCCCTCCGGAAACCCGCCATTTCCGATGGATATACAGTATTTCGACACTGATTTTTTGCGACTGGAGTATCTGAACGATTTTGGCGATATGCACCTGTCCGTCGCCGCGCACTATGCTGATGTTGCCCATCTGATGGACAATTTTAGCCTCCGCCCGGCGCCGTCAGCCATGTTGACGCGGGCAACATATGCAGACGCTGCGACAATTGGCGGTGAGGCGGCGCTGGATTTTCCGGTGCTGGATGGTCAGTTGAAAATTGGTCTGGACGGGGAACGCGTGGAGCACAATGCGCGGATCACGAATCCGAACAATGCCTCATTCTTCGTGACGCCTTTCCCAGATATCTCGCAGGACCGGTTTGGCGGATTTGCCGAATATGCAGGTTCACTGGCCTTTTTTGAAAGTGAGATCGGTCTGCGCGTAGACACTCATGATTATTCGGCAGGCCCGGCGATTGTAGGGCCTGCGCTGCCCATGATGCCCAATATGCTGGCCATGGCGTTCAGCGCCGCCGACCGGGACGGGCGGGACACGACAGTGGATGCAGTAGCCCGGCTTTGGACGCCCATGGAAAACGGTCTCTCATGGCGGCTTACCCTGGCGCATAAACAGCAAATGCCCGGGTATATTCAGCGTTTTGGCTGGCTGCCAATTAATGCGAGTGGGGGGCTGGCAGATGGGAACATCTATGTCGGAGATCTGTCACTGGAGCCTGAAACAGCATGGATCGGTGAGGTTGGGGCGGATTTCGCGGCAAGCCGTTTCTATGCCCGACCAACGCTATTTGTTCGTCAGATCGATAATTACATTCAGGGCGTGCCGTATGATGACACACCAGGGGTGATCAACACGCCTGTCGAGATGATTGCGAACATGAATGGCGACCCGACGCCTCTGGTCTGGGGGAATGTTGACGCACGCCTCTACGGATTTGATCTGGACGCCGGTTATGACCTGCCGGGGCCGCTGCGCCTCGATGGTGTTCTGAATTTCGTGCGAGGTGAGCGCCGCGACATTGATGACAATCTTTATCGGGTCGCACCGCCCAATCTGTCGATGGGGCTGACCTGGGAGAAGGAGAGCTGGTCCACGACGTTTGAAGTGCGCGGCTATGCTGATCAGGATGATGTTTCGGCAACGAATAGCGAAGCGCAAAGCGATGGCTATGTCATTGTAAACGCCTATGCCGATTGGGATATTAACGATGGAGTGCGGCTGTCAGCGGGTGTCGAAAACCTGTTCGATCAGGTCTATCGGGATCATCTGTCTGGCTATAACCGGAACGGATTTGGCGATGTCCCGTTGGGCGAGCGTTTGCCGGGGCCGGGACGAGGCGCATTTGTGCGCCTGTCGCTCAGCCATTGACGGGGTTGGACTTGTGCTTCCGGACTGCACTTCGCTGGTCCGGAGGCGTTCGGCCTAGTTTCGTTTGGCGATGACCAGCGACTGGACCGCGCGGCCGAAGAAACCCTGCTCGTCAGCCAGTTCGCTGAATGAAATGCCCGACCCGTTCTGATCCATCCAGGCATTGGCGGTGAGCATGATCCATTCGCCCACCGGGCGGCGCGCGAAATGGAGCGTCAGGTCCGCATTGATATAGGTCCACTGTTTAAAATCGAGGCGCGAGCCGAGACCGTTACTATAGTCTCCGACGACTGACGCCCGCATGAGCGGGGTCGTCGGATGATCGGCAAAGAACGGGCGTTCATGATGCATCCAGACGGCTGTGCGCATATGCGGATGCTTGCCGGATGCCTCGCGAACCGTGAGGCCCTCATTGAACCCTTCGCCAAATATGCTGGGCACTGGTTTGGTCAGCGGCTCGAATGGATTTGCGGGCGGTTGAACCTTTTCGGGCACGAGTTGTTCGGCTTCCCGAATGCGAAGCGCGTTTGCGCTGACGACTTCCTTACCGCCAGCGATCAGAGTGATGGCCAGTGTCTGGATATTGCGCCCTTCGCGGGTGATTTCTGATTGAACGTCGATTTCACCCATAGGTACAGGGCGTTTCAGATCGATTGTCAGGCGGGATAGCTGCATGGGAACTGGCGACGGATGTGTGTCGACCAGGTGTGTCAGCAGGCCTGAAACGGCGCCGCCGTGTTGCATTGTCGGGTCCCATGGACCCGCGCAATACGGGCTCGCAATGACTGTGTTTCCGTCGATCTGAAAATAAGGCTCCAAACCCGTGCTCCCCTTGGCTTTTTCTATGCGCAGTGAGATCACGGGTTACGTAGCGAGAGTCAACTCTATTGACCTGAGATTAGTCCTGAACGGGTTTTAGCCGGTCAATCTGACCGGTCCGCATTCCGTCTGGATGTTCAACCAGACGATAGGAAATACGTTCGCCTTCAAGGAGCGTGAAAAGGCCGGCGGTTTCCACTTTTTCAAGTGTGACTTTTAGGTCGCCAGTGCCGTCTTCAGGGATAACAATGCCTGATCCAAGCTCGAGGTCGAACCACTTAACGGTACCAAGAGGCATGATCGCCTCCTTTAAGAAACCGGACTGAAAGTCTGTCCGGATAAGACTACCGAAAAAAAGAAGAGATCATTAAAGGGCGAAAAAACGTTCGCTAAGTCGCCTGCAAATAGTCGGCTGAGTTTCGATGCCTTCAGCCTAATCCACTTAACCGCGTCTCACAAGCTGAATCGCGGTTAAGTCTTGATTGTATCCAAGCACCCGTGGAGCGGGCGCTTGCTGATCAGTCTTCAGCAGCGCGCAGGTTAGACGCAGCCATTTTGCCTGAACGACGATCTTGCTCGAGATCGTAAGAAATGCGGTCGCCTTCGTTGATTGCGCCGAGTTCAGAGTTTTCGACTTTGCTGATGTGAACGAAAACGTCAGCTGAGCCGTCAGCTGGTTCGATAAAGCCATAACCTTTGGTGGTGTTGAACCACTTAACAGTTCCGGTAGCCATAGATGAATTTCCTTGGTGGTCAGGCAGGCGCAAAGCACCTGCAGTTAAGTCATAGTACCGAAATTGAGAAGAGGTCTTCAGCTGGACGCAAAGTTTAAAATGCGCGTCGCTAAATAGAGTCAGCTGAATATCGATTGGCGCGTCTCTATCTGTTTTGCGTCGGTAACGCAAGGTTTGTGTCTTTTGCGCAGCGTTTGTCATTGAGTAAGTGTAATCCACCGAAGATATACGGCGTATATCTATGCAAACCTGGCAAACCGGGTAAATGTACTGGTGATATAAAATACGACGTCTCTGGGAGGATAATATGAAACGAACCAGTCTGATGCAGCGAGTGTGTCTGCCTGTTCTTGTTCTGGGGCTTACGGCTGCTGCCGGATGTTCCGTCGAGGAACAGACCGACCCGGCACATTCGAGCGAGATCGCAGGTCCTAACGTCGTTAAGCAAACCTGTTCCGAGCTGGCCGGTCTCGCGCTCGACAATACGGAGATCAGTTCCGCGTCGGTAGTGACCGCTGGGTCATTTGCGCCGCCCCCGTCACCGATGGAGCGGCCTGCGGATTATGCGAGCATGCCCGATTATTGCCGGGTAACGGGCAGCATCAAACCGACACCGCAATCCGATATTCAATTTGAAGCCTGGTTGCCGCTGGATGAGAGCTGGAATGGCCGGTTCATGCAGGTTGGCAATGGCGGTGCGGCCGGATCTTTCATGTATGCCTCCATGGTGGAGCCGCTGAAGCGCGGCTATGCCGTGGTCCACACCGATACCGGCCATAAGGGAACCGCCGGAGATTTTACCTGGGCCATGGGCGAGCCCGAGAAACTGGTCGATTATCAGTACCGCGCTGTTCATGAGCTGACCCTCAAGGGTAAGGCGATCACAGAGGCGCGCTATGGCAAGGCGCCTGAGCAATCCATCTGGTATGGCTGTTCGACCGGTGGGCGGCAGGGCCTGAAAGAAGCCCAGCGTTATCCCGAGGATTATGACGCGATTGTCGCCGGTGCGCCGGCAAATAACTGGGCGCCGCTACAGCTGCTCAGCATTCACATCATGAACAATCTGGGCGAGGGCGGTTTGCCAGCCACCAAACTGGGCTTGTTGAAGTCAGCCTCCATCGCCGCCTGTGACGGCGATGATGGCCTGGAGGACGGTATGATTGCGAGCCCGGAAACCTGCGGATTTGATCCTGAAGTGCTGGCTTGCGAGGCGGGGGATGCGAGCGAGAGCTGTCTCACCGAAACGGAAGTTGCAGCGGCACAGCGGCTGTATGCGGGTGTCGTGACGAGTGATGGCACCACGGTTTTCCCGGGTACCGGATTTGGCAGCGAAACCGACTGGGCAATCTATACGACCCCGTTCTTCCGCATTGGCACGAGCTATATGCGCAATGTCGTTCTGGAGGACCCGAACTGGGACCCAGCGACACTCGACGTGGACAGCGATCTGGCGCTTCTGCAAGCTGATGATCAGGGCGTGATCTCCGCTATGGAACCGGATATGAGCCCGTTTGTGGATGCGGGCGGCAAGCTGCTGCTGTATCACGGGCTGGCCGACGGGATTATCTCTTACGGCAACACCATGCGCTATTATGATAGCGTGGTGGAGACCATGGACGCGGATGCCGTATCTGAAAGCATCCAGTTCTTCACCGTGCCGGGCATGGGCCATTGCGGTGGCGGTGACGGGGCCTCGCAGGTCGACTGGCTGAGTGCTATGGAGGGCTGGCTTGAGACAGGTGAGAAACCAGCTGAGCTGGTCGCCAGTAAGCCCGGCGAAGACGGCTATACCCGACCGGTCTGCGCTTACCCGAAAGTGGTGACATATTCGGGCGAAGGCGATGCATCGGATGCAGCGAACTTTACCTGTGAGGTGCCGTGATGATCAATTCACTCAAGCCCTTTCTGGCCAGCTTTGCGCTCTGTTGCGCGAGTGGCCTTAGCGGAGGACACGCCTTGGCCGATACAGCTACTGAAACACCAGCCCCGACACTGACCCTGGTTATGGAAGGGAAGGTGGATATCGGTCTACCCCGCGCCATGGGTGAAACCCCGCTTGGCCTACGCCGCGAAATTCCCATCACGGGCGGCGCATTCACCGGTCCGGATATCACGGCAGAGGTTCTGCCCGGCGGTTCGGACTGGCAGCTGCAGCGCAAGGATGGCGGGCTGGAGATTGTGGCGGAGTACACGCTGAAAACCGATGATGGCGAGTTCATCAAGGTTCGCAATCAAGGCATCAGTTTCCGCCCCAGTGAGACGCGCGAAGGCTACACCATGACGACGCCGCAATTTGAGGCGCCGGAGGGCAAATACCAATGGCTGAATGAGGCCGTGTTTGTGGGTACGTTGCGGCTCTCCGGCGACACCCCGCCAAAAGTGTTGATCGGGGTTTATAAAGCCGAACCCGGTCAGTAACGCGGTCAGCCGTCCTCAAGGCTCAGCTTTTTCACGAGCGGCGCGCCGGGCGTGGTGAGAAGATCCAGACTATAGAAAACGCGCTCGCCTTCAATCAGGGTAAAGAGCCAGGATTGTTCGGCGGCCTTGAGCTCGACGCGGACATCATCTGATCCGTCATCAGGAGTTATAAAGCCGAATCCCTCGGCCAGGCTGAATGATTTTACTGTTCCGGTAGCCATAACGGGTACCTCCTTCGCCGAAGCGAGACATGCCTGGTGCCCTACCGATGTAAGAAAGAAACTATACCGCTTCCGGACAAGGATTGGCTCGCAGGTCACGAGCTCCGACTATAGCACTATAGCCGAAATCTCCGCCGCAAACGACAACATAAGTTAAACCGTGCTGTGTTGGGCCGTCATGCCCTTAAATGTGATTTCGTTCTCGTCCCAGTATGGTGTGAAGTCGGTAGTTTGAGGAGGGGGTAAGGTTATTCAGACGCGTGCTGAGCGCCGAAAGACATCCTTGAAGCGGGGGCCGAGCTGTTGTTTGGTCAGCCAAAAGCCCAGAATTAGAACAGCCGCAACAGGCGGCAGAAACCAGATCGGCAAGCCTTGCAGGCTGGCGGGAAATTCATCTTGCTGGCCGATGAAAAAGGATAGCGCAGCGATGGCGAGGCCAGTCAACATTCTCCAGAGGTGCCGGATCAATCGTTGACGGGGGGATCCGGGGCTTTGAAGGCGCCAGACGTCGCCAGAAACCGCCGCAAATGCAATCAGCCCGAATATCAGCGTGACAACACCGCCACCAGAAAAATTGTTCTGCCATGCATCATAAAAGAAATAGATCATGGACAGGAGCGATATCAGGCCGACACCCATTTCTGGCCGAGTGAGCCGCATAACAGGACGTCGAACGGCTAACCATGATGATCCCACAAGAGACGCGGTCAGGAGTCCGATGAAGCCCGTCGCTGTTTCATCGATCTGAAACGCCATAATGCTTCCCGTTAGCGCCATCGACAGCATGGTCACGGAAAATACGATACCGCTAATTTTATGGAGGTTTCGTCCTTTTCGAGCAAAGGACGCCGTGAAGCCGGAGGCGAGCGCGAGACTGCCTGTAAGAATGTGAAAGCCTGCAAGTGCGCTGATCATGTAAACTGTTCAACCTCGATTTCCGCACGTTGAGATTGACAGAGAAATAATCGGAAAACGATATTCGGCTCATGATTTTACGCATCAAAAATCTGATCCTGTGTCGCAGCGAGACCGGTGCATGGTCGGCATAAGCGTGGCATCGAGCATGGCAGGCGGCATGGTGATGTTTGCCGTGTCCAAGGGCGCGGATGCAGCTGAGCTGCTGCGCTTAGCTGGCATTTCGCCCGAAGTGCTCAAAGACCGGGACGCACGAATTCCGCTTGAGCGATATCAGGCATTGGTCGAAGCCGGAAAGGTCCTGACCGGCGATGGAAATCTGTCGCTCCACTTCGGTCAGATGGTCGACATGTCCGAATTGTCCGTTGTGGGCCTCATTACACTTGCATCCAAAAACATGCTGGACGCATACCATCAGATCAACCGGTATGGTCGACTGGTCATCGATGTCGGCACGCCCGATGGCGGCAATCGCTACCGGCTGGAACAGCGCAGGAGTGAGCTGTGGCTGGTGGATACAGCCGCGCCAGATTATTTTCCTGAACTTGCCGAAGCGCCTTTCTCCTTCATGGTGTGCGGCGTGCGGCGCTTCACTCCCAATCGCATGGTCCACAAAGTCCGATTGAAACGCGCGCCTCCTGCCAACACGGCCGAATATGAGGCCGTATTCGAGTGCCCAGTTCAGTTCGGCGCCAGTGAGAACGCCATGCTGATGGACCCCGCTTGGCCCGAAACACCAGTCGCACAGTCGCCAGCTTATGCTTTCGCCATCCTTTGTGAGCACGCAGACAGCATGTTGGCGAAACTCGATGCGGGTCAGTCTCTAGCCGATCGGGTGACAGCGAAATTGTTGCCCAGCCTGCATACGGGCGAAGCTGGGGCAGATCACATCGCGCGTTCTCTGGGCATGAGCCGACAGACGCTCTATCGGAGGCTCAAGGAAGAGGGCACTACTTTTGCGGCCGTCATGGACGATTTGCGGCGTAGTCTCGCAAATGAATTCATCGCAAACCCTCGCCTGTCCGTGAACGAGATCGCGTATCTCACGGGGTTTTCCGATTCTGCGGCCTTTTCGCGAGCCTTTAAACGTTGGACCGGTCAGAGCCCTCGCGCCGCGCGACAGAAATAAATGAACTCATCGCCATGAAGAGCAAAAAGCCCAGCGCGATGGCCGGGCTTTTGTGTTAGGAATGAAGGTTGGCTCAAGCGAAGCGGAGCCAACAGTTGAGTGTCGGATCCGCGCTTCGCTCTTGATCCGACCTACAGTTCTTTATTTGCTCTCGCGAACCTGCGGTTCGCATAGAGCGCGCTCAAGGCTGCCTTAAAGTTTCTCGGTCAGCTCTGGAACGGCATTGAAGAGGTCTGCCACGAGGCCGTAATCGGCAACCTGGAAGATTGGTGCTTCTTCGTCCTTATTGATCGCAACAATGATCTTGGAGTCTTTCATACCCGCAAGGTGCTGGATCGCGCCGGAAATACCGATGGCGATGTAGAGCTCTGGCGCAACGATTTTACCGGTCTGACCGACCTGATAATCGTTTGGCGCATAGCCCGCATCAACAGCCGCACGAGACGCGCCGATTGCCGCGCCCAGCTTGTCTGCCAGAGGTTCCATGATCTTGTTGAAGTCTTCTTCAGACCCGAGCGCACGACCGCCAGACACGATGGTCTTGGCAGAAGTGAGGTCCGGACGATCGCTTTCAGCGAGTTCCTGAGAGACAAAGGCCGATTTGCCAATGCCAGCGCCCGCGTCGACGGCTTCAACTGAGGCAGACCCGCCATCAGCTGCTGCGTCAAAGGCCGTGCCGCGAACGGTGACGACTTTCTTCGCGTCAGAAGATTTGACGGTCTGGATCGCGTTGCCCGCATAGATCGGACGAGTGAAGGTGTCTGTACCTTCAATGGCGATGATGTCAGACAGCTGCATGACGTCGAGCTTGGCCGCGATGCGTGGCGCAACGTTCTTGCCCGTGGTGGTGGCTGGCGCGAAGAAGGCGTCATAGCCAGACATGAGCGGGACAACGACGGCTTCGACGGCTTCAGCCAGAGCCGCACCGAGCGCGTCGCTCTCAGCGGTCAGGACTTTGCGAACGCCGGCGATTTTCGCGGCAGCAGCCGCTACATCGCCAATGCCATTGCCTGCAACGAGAATGTCGACATCGCCGCCAAAGGCCGCAGCAGCCGTGACGGTTTTTGCGGTTGCGTCACCAAGAGACGCGTTGTCGTGGTCTGCAAGTACGAGAACAGCCATATCAGATCGCTCCCTTGGCTTTGAGTTTGGAAATCAGCGCATCGACGTCTTCGACCTTCTCGCCCGCTTCGCGGACAGGTGGTTCAGTGACTTTGACAACGGTGAGACGCGGAGACACATCTACGCCGTAGTCGCCGATTTCTTTCATGTCGATCGGCTTCTTCTTTGCCTTCATGATGTTCGGCAGAGAGGCATAGCGTGGCTCGTTCAGACGAAGGTCAGTCGTGACGATGGCTGGCATGTCCAGCGCGACGGTTTGCAGACCGCCATCAACTTCACGGGTGACATTGGCTTTACCGTCAGCGATTTCGACTTTCGAGGCAAATGTGCCTTGTGGCCAATCGAGCAGTGCGCCGAGCATCTGGCCTGTCTGGTTGCTATCGTCATCAATGGCCTGCTTGCCGAGGATAACGAGTTCCGGGCTTTCTTCGTCAACAACAGCCTTGAGGAGTTTGGCGATGGCCAGAGGCTCCGGCATGGTGTCTGTCTTGATCAGAATGCCGCGGTCAGCGCCCATGGCGAGCGCTGTGCGGAGAGTTTCCTGAGCCTGTTGCGGGCCGATGGACACAACCACGATCTCCGTAGCCGTGCCAGCCTCTTTCAGGCGCACCGCTTCTTCGACAGAGATTTCGTCGAATGGGTTCATGGACATTTTGACATTGGCCAGGTCGACACCGGATTGGTCGGGTTTGACGCGGGCCTTTACGTTATAGTCGATAACCCGTTTGACGGGTACCAGGACCTTCATGGCGTTCTCCGTGATCACTATCGGAATGGGGCTTCCGACTTATAGTTATGTGCGCTTGCGGGAAAAACCAGCAAACCATCGCTGCAGGTGCTAATCGCTCGGAAGGAAGGCGTCAAGAAGCCTGAAGGCAGACAGTTTATTCCTGAAGGGAATAATGTACCGCAATCTCTATTCAACCTCGTGTTCTGCGCACGATTTTTGACGTCAGGCTGCTATTTCAGCATCAAGCTGCCGACAATCAGAACCTGGTCCGGATTGTAAAGCGGGCGTTGAGTGGGGCACCTGTCGAGATGTTCGTGTTGGAGTGCGCGTCCGGGAAGTAGGTCTCATCAAGCAGGTTCTCGATATTGAGCTGCAGGATGGTGCCGTTATCGAGCGTGTAGATCGCGGCGGCATCGATGCGGGTATAGTCCGGAATGGTGACGGCGTTGGCGGAGTTCACGAAAAACTCGTCCTGATAGGTGAGGCCGAGGCCGAGCTCGAGTTGATCGGTGGCGCTGAACCGGTTCCAGAGGGAGATCATGTTCGCGGGCACCTGTCCGGTGTCGCGGCCGTCATTTGATCCGCCGGTAATGGTGCTGTCGGTCCAGGAATACCCCGCATCCAACATCCAGCGTTCGGTGAGATAACCTGACAGCTGGACTTCAAAACCGGTTGTTTCCGTCACGGCGAGGAAGCGGTTCTCGGCATCCGGTGTGGCGAGGCTGGTGTCGCGATCCAGCTGGAAGAGCGCTGTGGTGAGATGAAGATCTGGCCGGATATCCCATTTTAGGCCCAGTTCGACATTCTCGAACTCTTCCGGAGACAGCTCTTCCGAAGAGGCGCTGAGCGTCAGGAACTGATCGCCCGAGCTTGGCAGGAAGGATTTGGAATAGCTGATATAGGCGGAGAGTTGATCGACTGGCTTATAGATCAGGCCAAGACGCGGAGAGACTTCTTCATCGGTACGTGAGAATTGCGCGCCAGCGAGGCGGTCATCTGCCTCGATCTCGAACTGATCAAAGCGCAGGCCACCAATGAGCTTGATGTGGTCGCCAATGTCGATCTGGTCCTGAGCATAGATGGACAAGACCTGCACGTCTGAATTCCGGCTGCGAACCAGATCGCTGAAAGCAAACGACGGAATATTCAGTGGATCGGAGAGCGCGAAGGTCGCCTGATCATCCTGCGTGCTGTCGAACACATTATCGAGCCGGGCATTGCTGCTGTCCTGATCGGCATATTCCATGCCGAAAAGCAGAGTGTGATCCGTGCTGGCAAATGAAAGCTGGGAAACCAGATTGGCCTGAAAGATCAGGTTCTGACGGTCAGTGGTGTCTTTATAGCCGTCCAGCGTGACCGTCTGGGCGGAGGTGTCGATGCCGGCAGCGTAGAGGTTCTGATAGAGCTTGTCATAGTCGGCATACTGGAGCGTAGCATTGGCTGACAGGCTGTCTGAGAAGCTGTGATCAATCCGTACACGGAGGATGTTGGCTTCCAGAGTTGTTAAGTTCTCATCTGGGCTGCCAAAGAAGGTGCTTTCAAAGCCTTCAACCGGGCGGCCATTTTCGGACGGTACGCCGCGATCAACAACGCGGTCATCATTCACATACTCATAGGACAGCAGGAGACGCGTTTGAGGACTGAGCAAAGCCTGAAAGGTCGGATTGACGGCAAAGCGTGTCCCATCGAAAAAGTCGCGGTGATTGTCGAGCTGCTCGGCGAAGGCGTTGATACGGAATGCTGAGGTTTCTGAAACCGGCGCGTTGATGTCGACAGAGCCGGAAACTGCGCCAAAAGTATTTGCTGACAGAGTGCCGGCCGTGAAGGACTGGTCCGCGTCAGGGCGTTTGGTCACCCGGTTGACCACACCACCGCCGCCGCCGCGGCCAAAGATCATGGCATTCGCGCCGCGCAGGATCTCGATCTGTTCAATATTGTAGAGCGGACGGAAATACTGAACGTCATCCCGCAAGCCGTCGATGAAGAAGTCCGCAGTGGTATTCTGACCGCGGAGCGTGATCTGGTCGCGATGGCCTTCACCCTGGCCGACTGAAGCGCCGGGCGTATAACGCAGAACGTCGCCAATATTGGCAAAGCCCTGTCCGGCGATGCGGTCTGCTGTCAACACGGAAAGGGATTGGGGAACATCAATGATTGGCGTGAGCGTCTTCGTGCCGGAGAACTTCTCATTGGTCAGATAAAGGCCGTCGACATCAATCGTCTCAAGGCGACGCTCTGTTGCGTCGGTTTCTGCTGTTTGAGCCAGAGCGACAGGTGAGGTGGACGCCAGAAGAAGTGCGCCAAGCGCCAGTGCACGTGAAGACGGCATGTAGTGTTTCCCCGCTGAATTATATTTTGCAGCGGGCTATCTATAGAGCTTACACGGTAATGCAATTCATTCGCAAAAAATCTGAACAATTTTTGCGAATGAGTGTCATTGTTACCACACTGGCGCCTTCTGACGACGTCGCAGCGACGCTATGGCGTACCTGCTTCGAGCAGTGCGTCGCGTCTGGCGCCAGGTAGCATGTGTTTGAGAAAGCCAAAGCTCCCTGTTTCCATCAGCTCTTCGCCAGCAGAGACAAGCGCCCCCAGAATGGTGGTATGCAGCGCCGAACCCAGCGAGACGCGTCGAACACCAATCGCCTCAAGTTGGCTGACTGTATGGCCAGCGGGCGCTGGCCCAAGCACATTCAGTGGACGGTCGATTTCTGAAAGCACCGTTTTAATGGCCTCGAGGCTGGGCAGGAATGGCGCGTAGAGGACATGTGCGCCTGCCTCCTGAAAGGCCTGAAGGCGGGCAATCGTGTCTTTGAGGTCTGTTATGCCGCGCAAATGGTTTTCAGACCGTGCGGTGATCAGAAACGGGAAGGGTTGGGCGTTGGCGGCCTCGACAGCGGCGCGAACGCGATCGGCTGCCTCTGCGATCGTATAGATCGCATCTGCCTCGGGATTATAGTCTTCAATGGATCCGCCAATGAGGCCTGCTTCAGCTGCGAGCCTGATCGTTTCGGCGCAGGTTTCCGGGCTGTGGCCATAGCCGTTTTCAAGATCCGCTGCCACCGGAAGGTCCGTGCCTGCGCAAAGTTCCCGGCAATGGTCGAGTTTCTGGTCGCGCGTGATCTGGTAGTCCTGAACGCCGATAGCGTTTGCGAAGCCCTGACTGGTTGTGGCAAGCGCTTTGAAGCCCAATCCCGCGAGGATGCGTGCAGAGCCGACATCCCAGGGGTTCGGAAAGACGAAGCATCCGCTTTCGTGAAGCTGTTTAAAGGCGTTGGCTTTTTCAGTCTGGGTTTTCATATCGGGTCTCCCTTGTATCAGTCTCTGGTTTAAAATGGAGAGATGAGCGCGAACACCCGGATATTGCGGATGAGAGATGGTTGCTGACACATGTTTGTTTGCTCGAACGCCGTTCCTCCGCCTTCGGCTCCGGGCGTTCTGCGCCTTCGCGGCGCTCGTGTGGGAATGGCTTTTTCTATGTGACCTTCTTCAGAAAGATCCGATCTTCATAGCGAATGAAGCCTTCGTTCGCGGCGTAGGCGAGTGCGGCCTGAGCACGGTCATCGGTCTTGAGTTTGGTTTTGTAGACTTCGTAGTCGGCAAGCGTGGCGCAGGTGTAGATGCCATAGCCAGTTGTAAGGCTGCCTTCATGCGGGGCAAAATAGCCGATAAGGTCTACGCCAAGGCGGGGGATAATCTCATTCCACATGCGGCCATAGGCTTCGAACTTTGCACGTTTGAACGGATCGATATCATAGGTGATGACGCAGGTGATCATGTGAGGCCTCCATTTCTGGAGAGGGTTATCCCAGATCACCCGCGCTATGGTTCGATGCAGGTCGAACCATTGTGATTTTTGAGGGGTTATTCGCAGGCTTGCGGCATGCTGGCGATGAGGTCCCATGTTGTGGCGAAGCCGTTTTCGGCTGCCTCGGAATAGACGTCACCCTTGATTGACGCATAGACGCTGATAATCAGATCGCCGTCTGGTCCGAACAGAGAAATGCCTTTTGTTTCGGATACGCCATCTGCGTTTTTCAGATCGGTCGCATAAATGGCCTCTACATATTTCAGCTGAATATGTGAGTGCACGCCATTCCCGTCATCTGCATAGACATCGAGATAACCATCTTCACTGCCATCAACCTGTACCGGCAGGAGATGAGGAAGCGCGAAGGCGTGCTGATTGGATGGGGAGAAGACCAGGCCGACCTTGGCATCAGCGCCCCAGGCTTCGTCCATGGAAGTCCAGATTTCTGTCGCGATATCTGGCGTTGCCATCACACCAACAACATCACCCTCTTTCATGCCGCTTGCAAAGACGGCTTCTGGAATTTCCAAATTTCGCGCGCCGATCGCCAGAGGAATGCCCGGGCGCTGATCATATGCGTATGACTGGATCAGGGCTTCTTCTCGCGGTGTCGCGCACAGATCGCTTGCAGATGCTGCGCCCTGAAAAGTGAGCGCAATTGCCGCTGAGGTGAGTAGATGTTGGATACGCATGAGAGACTCCGCCATTAATATCGAAATTATTTGAGATTAATCGCCATATATTCGGGAAAGGCAACACCAATAACACACATTTTCGAAATTATTGCGCATTCAGCATGCCGGCTTGCCAAACCAGCCCGGCTGGTGGCTCATTCAGTGACCAGCAGGAGGGACCGCAATGAAAGAAGGACCTGACCTTTCCCGGATTGCGGCACTGATTGGCGACCCGGCGCGAGCGAACATGTTGATGGCGCTGATGTCGGGTAAGGCGCTGACGCCGAGTGAACTGTCCGTCGAAACCGGACTGACGAAACAAACGGTGAGTTCGCATCTGTCTCGGCTTCAGGATGGCGGCCTGATCGCGGCAGAGAAACAGGGACGGCATCGCTATGTGCGGCTGGCAGGTGAGGATGTTGCTGCGGCGCTGGAAGGGCTGATGGCCTTGTCTGCAGAAAAGACTGTACCGCGCGTGCGGACGGGGCCAAAAGATGCAGCAATGCGCAAGGCGCGTGTCTGCTATGATCATCTGGCTGGCGAGATGGGTGTGTGGATGTTCGACCGTCTGGCTGACCATGCTTGGCTGAAATTAGGTGCGGACAGCCTGGAGTTGACATCTGAAGGGTGGAAAAACCTTACGGAACGGGCTGTTCCTTTAGGCCAGATTAACCATAAAAAGCGGCCGTTGTGTCGGACCTGTCTCGACTGGAGCGAGCGGCGATCTCATCTGGCAGGAAGTCTGGGGGCAATCTTGTTGGAACAGATCCTGACGCGAAACTGGGCGCGCCGCGAGGCGAATAGCCGGGTGATTGCCTTCAGCCCGGAAGGTGAGATGCGCTTCCGGAAATGGCTGGGGTGAGTGAGAACCGGCAGAACGCACCCCAAATCAGTGTTTCAAGGCCGACAACCATTGGGCAGGGGCGCGCATGATTTCTGTAGAAGGCCACGCTGTTCGATTCAGTCGAGAGCTGCGGCTAAGCCATTGTCCTTCATGTACTGACCAATTTGTTTCGCAGTGTGCAGATAAGGGTGAGCATGGTCCGAACTCATCGGTGCACCATCAGACGTGAAGGCCTTGCATACCTCTCCGTCACAATAAAAACCCATTGTGTCAGCCCAGATAACGTCCTGTGTTTTTGCCCATTCTTCCATCTCGACCGCCAGCTCGATCTGTCTTTTGTCTATGAATTCGTCGGGAACGACAGGATTCCGGGGCGTGAGATTTTGACTTCTGATGATCAAAGGCAAATCTTCTGTCCATTCAACGCCGGGGCCCATGACGATGATCTTGGCGTCAGAAACGGACTTAAAGTACTCGACAGTCTGCGGCAGAAGGCCAAACTTTTTTGAAGACCAGCCTAAATAGATGACGATTGCGTCCATCTTTGAAAGTTCGTCAGTCTTTGCGTAAAGCTCATCTGCAAAATCAAGACAGCGTTTACCGCGCGCTTCGCCAGCGAAATCGTAATATTCCTGGTCGGCGCCATACAACATTGCGCAACCTGCCATGCCAAAATAATTGAGGTGTGCTCTTGGAAAGACTTCAGCAATTGAGTTGAGACCGTAAATGGCAAAACTATCGCCAATCACAAGAATATTTGTTTTTCGAGGATGAGGCTTCAGGCACTTGGCCGGGTCATTTGCACATTCTGGCTTGATATCTGCAAACTTTTCAAAACGGGATGCCTTCTCAAAATCGATTTCACTAGATGCGCTTGCGAGGAATGCAGGCTTGGCAAAGCCGCCAACAGCCCACGCGTTGGCCGTGACGAAGGTCAAGACAAGTGCGAAACCCGCCGAGGCAAAACCGAAGGCGGCGCCAGAAAGCGGTGAGTTAGACTCTGTGGCCACAGGCCTGCGAAAGCGTTCTTCGATGAGATAGAAGAGGATGATGCCACTGATCAGAGTAGCTGCGATCATAACGAGTTGCTCGATCAGGGTGAAGTCGCGAACGACCTGATAGTGGTAGAGCGCCATGATCGGCCAGTGAACGAGGTATAGGCTGTACGACCATTTGCCGAGCGCTACACTCACCGGATTGGTAAAGAGCTTTCCGATGAATTTTCCTGGTCCGGCGATGATGATCAGCAAAGCACCAAAACACGGGATCGAGGCCATTGCGCCGAGATAGGATGGTTCGCCAGTGAAAATCAGGGTGGGCGCAATAATCGCGGCGGCGCCAATGATGATCAAAAGGTCGCCCAGCAGTCCGTTTTTCACGAGGTGGGTTCGACCCAGAACCACCAGAATGGCCGCGAAAGTGCCGCCAATGGCAAACTGATAGGCACGGAAAGGCGTAAGATAGAAAACTGCCGATGGGTATTGCAGCGAATAAAAATGCGACACTGCGAGACCGCCCAGCGTGAGGAGCAGCATGGAGCCGAGCACGAGCTTTTTTCCGCCTTTGATGAGCACAATCATCAAGGCAGGCCAGACGAGGTAGAATTGTTCTTCGACACCCAGCGACCATGTGTGCAGAAGCGGTTTGAACTCTGACGACGTGTCCCAGTATCCGGATTCAAGCCAGAAACCGATATTACTGATCGACAGGATGGCATAGATGGCTGACTTGGCATCGAGGGCAAAGCCGGCAGGATCTTTGATGATGTAACTGGCGATTGCGGTCACCAGTACAGTGACAAGCATGGCCGGGAAGAGGCGTCGCAATCTGCGAATGTAGAACTTTCCGAGCGAACGGTTTTCCTCTTTTTCCATAAGGGAATAAGTGATCAGGAAGCCGGAAATGACGAAAAAGACGTCGACTCCGACATAGCCGCCAATAGCCCACTCAAAGCCTGCGTGAAACAGAATCACGATCGTGACGGCCAATGCCCGCAGGCCTTGTATTTCCAAGCGTAGCTTCATGAAACTGCCCACCCAACTCTACAGCACAGTCTTGCGGCATTCAGAATGCCTTACCTGAGTGTGTGCAAAAAGCTTTTTCCTGTAAATTGCAAGCCTTCACATAAGTTAGCCACAAACTGGCATTGGCGATGAAGCTGCTTGACCAGTTTTTTGGTGAATCGCCCGTTAGTTGTCAGTCACTTCATCCTGCGGTTTAATTCGCCTGATGGGAGTCCTGAGGGGTGAGATTTCCCCATTCGGGACCCGCCAACAGGGTGGGATCAATGAAACGACTGGTGATTTGCTGTGACGGCACCTGGAATGAGCTCGACTATCGTCAGAGACCGACCACGAATGTGGTGAAACTCGCACAATCGGTCAGTTCACATGGCGTGGATGGTCAAGGACGGCCAGTCTCGCAGGTGGTGTTTTATAATGAAGGCGTGGGGACTCTGGAAGGTGAAAGCCTGCAGGGTGGCGGATTTGCCAATGGCCTCGAGCAGAATATCAAGGATGCCTACGCCTTTTTGGTGTTCAACTACGACCCCGGCGACGAGATCTATGTCTTCGGCTTTTCGCGCGGCGCCTATACGGCCCGCTCGCTGGTAGGGATGATCCGCAATTGCGGGATCCTGCGGCGGACATGTGCGCCAAGCGTTGAAGAAGCGTTTGAGATCTACAAGAGCAAATCCATACACCCTGACTCGGTTGAAGCCCGTCAATTCCGTGAGGCGAAAACCTATGAGGGCTGGTGGGTGAGTGACGAACTTCGACAGGATGACGACACTGTTGAGATGATTGCGGGGCTGGACCCGGCAAAACAATTGACCATCGAGTATGTCGGCGTGTGGGACACAGTGGGCCAGCTGGGTATTCCGGGTGTTGTGAATGCGGTCGCCGGCAAGGATGAGGATCATGGCTTTCACGATCTGAAGCTCTCCAGCATGGTGAAGCGTGCGCGCCATGCCGTAGCGCTCGATGAGAGCAGGGAAGTGTTCCGACCGACGCTCTGGGAGCCCGGAAAGCTCACCCGGTTAAACGGCGCGCAGATGGGCGGCGATCGCCCCTATCAGCAGCTCTGGTTCGCAGGCGACCACGGTTCGGTTGGTGGCGGCGGTGACCTGACTGGTCTGTCTGATATCACGCTGGAGTGGATCGCGGATGGCGCCCGGCAGAATGGCGCGCTTCTGCATTATGATGAGGCCTTCAAAGGCGTGGATTATGAAGTCGAAGTCACAATCCGGCGCAAGAAAGTGAAAAAACACGTGCGCTTCAATGCCAATGGCATCGCACCGCTGAAGAATATTTCAGACGCCTATAAAGAGGCGCAATCTCCTCTCAACAGATTGTTCGGATTTGCGATGAACGCGATTTCACGCGACCGGATATCGGACCTTCCGGCTTTAGAGGATATTCATCCGACGGCGAAGGCCTATGCGGGCTATGAAGGTGATCATAAGGACTATCGTAAAGGTCTGGTGAAGCGATTGAAAGCCTATACCCGGTTTCTTCACCGCGACATTGAGGGGCAGTTTCCGTAATGCCTGCTGCGCGCGACCTAGCGGTTTGCGCCGGGCACCCATTTGACATCTGATTTGCCATTCTCATTTGCGCGGCGCGCGGCAACAAACAGCCAGTCGGACAACCGGTTGATGAAGGCCAGCGCTTCAGCGGAGATGATTTCCCCCTCGGTATGAAAGGCTTCGGCGACATGGCGCTCTGCGCGGCGCGCTGTTGCACGGGCAATATGGAGGTGTGCAGAAAGGGCGGATCCACCGGGCAGGACAAAACTGTCGAGTGGGGCGATGTCTTTGTTCATCTCGTCAATTTCGTTTTCGAGACGTGTCACCTGACGAGAAACAATGCGTAGCGGCTCCCAGCCAAGGTCTTTCCCGCGGTCGGGCGTAGCGAGGTCTGCGCCAAGATCAAAAAGATCATTCTGAATCCGGGTGAGGGCGGCGTCGAGCCATTCATCTTCACCAGCGTTCAAAACAGCCAGACCGAGCGCCGAGTTCGTTTCATCCACAGCGCCATATGCCGCAACGCGCGGGTGCCATTTATCGACAGGCTCGCCAGTGGCCAGACGGGTTTTCCCCTCGTCGCCCGTGCGCGTGTAGATTTTGTCGAGTTTGACCATCTTTATTGAGTGCTCCTTGCTGATGTCTCGCTTTCAGCTCGACGCAAGTGCGCCTGTGCGGTGCTTGTGAAGGTGCACTGAACTACGAGCGCAGCGAAGGCGCAAGATGCCCGGAGCCGAAGGCGGTGGCATGGCATCTGAGCGCTCTGGTAAAATAATTAAAAACTGATCGCGCCGGAGACGAAGCCAACGGCCACGAGAATGATGATGGCGATGAACTGCATCAGGACTCGCATGCGCATCAGCATGTTGGAGCGGGTCGCCTGATCTTTATCAGACCTGACCAGATTGATAATTCCCATGGCTAGAATCGCGACCAGGACGGCCATGGCGCAATAAAGCGCAATTGTGAGAGCTTGTTCCAAAGTCTACTCCGTGTGTTTTGCAGACATATGGACCCAAAGTCCCGGCCTGCACAGGGGCTGAAAGACTATTGTCGCACTTCATAGAGGATGTGCTGGAGTTCTGGCGTGATTTTTTGTTTGATCAAGTCGCGCTTAATGGTGCGGATCTGTATTGATCTTGCCGCACTTGCCGCATTTGACGATCAAGCCATGGGCGTCATGGTGTGAGACGTTGACGAAGAGCTTGGTTTTGCAGGCGCCACAGCGATAGGTTTCGTTGCTTTCACCAGTTTTCACCGGCGTACCGGCTGTGTGTTCAAGCACGTCTTGGCCTGCGACGGCAGCTTCGGGAACGATTTTCATATCAAACTGGGGCATGCGTTATTCCTGTTCCTGGGGAAGTTTGCCTGCATTCCGCGCCGCATCAGTCACCAGGTCAGCAAGTGAGTTCGGGTCGGTGGCTTCGGGGGCAAATTCCATCATCTCGTCTTCACCACATTTCCAATCATTTGCGAAGAGGTGAGTGGCAAGTTCTGCGGCATGGGGCACACCGCGTTTTTTGCCGAATTCGACCCGCGCGACAAGGCAGGCGGTAGGCTCCAGGCCAGGTTTGAGGGCAATTGAGTACAGGTTATAGGTGCCGTCCATTTGCCCTGGCGGCGGCATATCGCGATAGCCGATGATCGCGCCAAGCACGCGCTCATTGTCATAAACCCAATCCACCGATTCACCGGGGCGGCCATTGGGGCCGAAACTCATGAAGGGCAGGGTGCCGGAGGAGGGACCATCCAGATAACGAAATTCCACCTCAGTTGAGTTCGCATATTCATGGAGGATGACTGTCCAGTCATCCATGCCCTGGCATTCGCTGATGACGTGCAGAGATGCCAATGGCGCGCCGTAGTCTCCACTGACCACTTCGCATCTATCGTCATTCAGAAGCGTGGACTGTGTGTCATGATCCTGAGACACTGCCGTGGGATTGCAAGCGATGGCGAGCCCTAAAGTTAGAAATGTTGTCGTCAGTTTGCGCATAGGACCCCCGTTCGTTCTGAGCAGCTTACTGAACAAAATTGTCAAAGAACAAGGTGGAATGTCAGCCCGGTCACTCGCTTACACTTGCCAGAGGCTCGATGGCGTCATCTTCGAGGCCCGGTTCTGGGCTGAAACCATCCGCACCATCTAGCGGCAGACGGGTTCGCAATTCTGAAATCCGCTCAGGTTTAACGCTCGCCTCAGAGGTTGAGGGTTTGAGATAGTTGACGGCCAATCCAATGCCGCCAACGGCGACAATAGCCGCGACGAGAAATACAGGTTTCATGACCCCTCCAGGTTCTGATCGCTTCAGATTAGCCCTGCCACGTCAATTTACGGGAAAGCGAGAATGTTCAATTTGAAGCTTATTTTATCTTAGGTGTCTTTGGCTTTTTGGGTTTCGGCGCCGGGAGTGCAGCTGTTGTGATGCGGACAAGTTCAGCCGCCCAGTCGCGATCTTCCAGAAGGTCGCCAGGGACGATCGGGTAGGGCTTTGCGCCGGGATAGGGCTCGCCATAATCGAGATCGGGCGCGAAGGCTTTTCCGGCCTCGGTTTCCTTGATGAAGAAGGTGTTGTCACAGATCAGGGCGACGAATTTGCCATCGCAATGTACACCATACTCGCCAAACATCTTTCGGATCGTGACGTCGCCTGCGCTCTCAATCTGTTCGAGGATATAGTCGGCTGTTTCTTTGGTTGTGGTCACGGGGTGATCTTTCGAAGTGTTGTTCCAGTTGACAGCCGGAAGGGTTGGAAGAAAGCTGCGTCCGGACCTGTTTTGGGAGGCTGGGGATGCGGAATTTCACTTACATCATAGCGGGCGGCATATTTCTGACAGTAGCCGCCTGTGCAGCGTCTCAGACGGGTGCTGTAGACCCCGCGCCGACTTCCGCGCCAGCTGTTGTGGCTGAAGCGCCTGAAGCAGGGTCACCTGCCGACCATTACCAGACCTATTGCGCATTGTGCCATGGCGAAAACCGGGAAGGGTATAAAAACGACTCTGCTCCGAGCCTGAAGACGGCAAGCCTTTTCAGCGTGTCAGACTATCCGGTTGTTCTGTCGACTGCCTATGGTCGTCCGGGAACGCCGATGGGACCTTATCTCGATGATATGGGCGGACCGCTCACCATGAGTGAAATCCATGATCTGGTCCTGTGGCTGGCGGCAGCAGCCGGGCAGGAAACGTTTCAGCCTTCTGTCGAGATGCTGAAGCCTATTCCCGGTGATATTGAACTTGGCGAGGACGTGTATGACCAGAATTGTGCAATGTGCCACGGGCCAAATGGTGAGGGGCACGGTGCAGAAGGGCCGGGCACTGCGCTTGGCAATGCGACCATGCTGGCTACCCAGCCCGATCTCTTCCTGAAGAATGCGATTGTCGATGGCCGGGAAGGCACGCCCATGCCTGCATTCGCCAATATGCTGAGCGAGGACGAGATCGACAATGTGGTTGCGTTTTTGCGGTCTCGAGCCGGTGGCTGGGACGTCGAAGAGATGGCCTATGAAGAGCCGCCGAGCCTTGAGAACATTATTCAGAACCCGGATGGCCCGACACCAAGTTTCGAGTTGAGCGAGGGCCGATATATTGATTCCGCACAGCTGAATGCGGCGCTGGAGGCAGAGAGCCGGATCATTCTGATTGATACGCGGGTCCCTTATTTCTGGGCGATGGCGCATATCAAGGGTTCGCTGCCAGTCCCTTATTATTCAAGCCGGGATGAGTTCATCGCCGCCGTGCCGAATGATGGCACCTGGGTGGTGGCATATTGCGAATGCCCGCGCGCGGCGGCGGATTTCACGGTGAACAAGCTGCGCGAGCTCGGCTATCCGAATACGGCAGTTCTCTATGAAGGCTATGCAGGATGGACCGCGAAGGGCTTCCCGATCTCAGTCGGGAAGGTGGAGTAGAATTGGGTGAGAGGAGCGGTCATGGTGAAGATGCCCTGAGAAGAGCCAGCCTTCGCGTGGTTGTCTTTCTGATTTTCCTGTTCTGGCTGTTGCTGTTGTTGTTGCCGATTGGAAAAGCCGCTTCTTTCGTGACCCCTAATATTCAGACCAGAATACCTAACGTCTTAGCGACTGTTCTGGCTCTGCCTTTGGCTGCAGCCTTTTTATTGTTCCCGCAGAAGCGCTGCCGGACGACTGAGAAACCAGTTCTTGTTTGGCGTCGGTTTTTGGCATTTTTCATAGATTCGGCAGCAGTATTACCGGTCATTGTAGTCCCCAATCTGCTATTGGAGCTGTCGATTGAGGCTCTTCACACTGGTGAATTTTTATGGGTCGTTGAGCGCGATTTCGCCCGTCCTACCGACGCGATTGTATTTGTTGCGGCGATGGTCGCGCTGTTCGGTATGTTTTGCTATTTCTGGCTGATCCCAAGGTCAGGCAACGCAACTATCGGTCAGTTCGTTTTAGGGTACCAAATAAAAGCTGCCGATGGTGGTCGAGCGAACTTTGCCTATCGTACGCTATCCGCGTTTGCTGCATTTTGTGTTTGGCCAGTTACGCTGTTTTTGGCACGGAAAGATCGTGTAGGCGGCGAGTACTGGTGGGATCGATGCTCAGGCACTGAGGCGGTGAGGTGCGATTGATCAAAGCGGTGGCTTCCCTTCACCGTAAATCCCTCGCCTGAAATCGATCCACAGGATCGATTTCTAAACGGCTCGAGCCCCTAAGGGGTGAGGGACTTTTAGGCGAACAGGATCAATTCTTTGTATCCAGAACGCGGCGGGCGATGACCATGGCCTGGACCTCGCCTGCGCCCTCAAAGATGTTGAGGATACGGGCGTCCTGCAGGACGCGGCTGATCGGATATTCGAGCGCGAAGCCATTGCCGCCATGGATCTGAACAGCGTTATCGGCCGCCGCCCAGGCGACGCGTGCGCCGAGGAGTTTCGCCATGCCGGCCTCGAGGTCACAGCGCTTGCCGGAGTCTTTCTGGCGGGCTGAGAAATAGGTGACCTGACGAAGACCAACGAGTTCAGCCGCCATCATGACGAGCTTGTTCGCTACACGCGGGAATTCGAAAATTGGTTTGCCAAACTGGACGCGATCAAGTGCGTATTTGAGGCCGAGTTCAAACGCGCATTGGGCGACACCAATGGCGCGGGCGGCTGTCTGAATGCGGGCGCCTTCAAAGGTTGCCATGAGGTGCCGGAAGCCCATGCCTTCGACTTCACCGAGAAGGTTGTCAGCAGGGACGGCGAATTCGTCAAAGCCGATTTCATATTCCTTCATGCCGCGATAGCCGAGGACTTCAATCTCGCCGCCCGTCATGCCATCGGCCGGGAAGGGATTGTCGTCATCGCCGCGCGGCTTTTCACACAGCATCATGGAGAGGCCGGAGAAATTATTGGTCGCTGGGTCTGTCCGTACAAGGACGGTCATCAGATCGGCACGAACAGGGTGGGTGATCCAGGTCTTGTTGCCGGTGATTTTATAGGTGTCGCCATCTCTAACGGCTCGGGTTTTGAGCGAGCCAAGATCAGAGCCGGTGTTTGGCTCGGTGAAGACAGCAGTTGGCAGAATTTCACCTGAGGCGATGCCGGGCAGGAATTTTTCCTTCTGCGCGTCTGTGCCACCGATCAGGATCAGCTCGCCGGCGATTTCAGACCGGGTGCCAAGTGAGCCTGTGCCGATATAGGCGCGGGAGAGTTCTTCTGAAACAACGCACATGGAGGTTTTGCCCATGTCCAGCCCGCCATATTCCTCAGGAATGGTGAGACCAAACACGCCAAGCTCTGCCATATCCTGAACGACATCCATCGGAATGTAATCGTTCTGGAGGTGCCACTCATGAGCGTAAGGGACGATCCGGTCGTCGGAGAAACGACGGAACTGGTCGCGGATCATGGAGAGGGTTTCGTCCAGACCTGTTTCTTCAACCGTGGCGCGGCCGAGCGCGTCTGGAAGGTGTTTGGCGGCAGCGGCCATGCTGTCAGGCGTAATGCCGTCAGTGATGAGCGTTTTGACTGCGGCAGTCTGGTAGAGTGCTTCGGCTGCGTCATGCATACCAAGCTCGTGCGGACGGATGATTTCCCCCTGGTTCATCGGAATGCCGCCCGTGAGTTCAGAGAGATAACGGCTGAACAGGATTTGTGTCAGAAGGGCTTCGATTTCGCCAAACTTGCCCTCATCTGTGAGGCGTTGTGCCCAGGCGGCGGTTTCGCGCAGAGTTTCAGCATAGGTCGCGATCCAGCCGAAGCCATGAGCCGCATGCTGTTCGACATCCATCTTCTTGCGGTCGACCTTCCCGTCTGTGGAGACGCGTTCGCTCAGCGCTGTTTTCGCGCTTGCAACATACTTGTCGACCGCAGTCACGGCGTCGTCAATCAGAGGCAAAAGCCCTGCAATTACTGGTGCTGCTTCTGTTTTATCTGCCTGTTCGGTCGACAAACTCATCTCATACTCCGTTTCTTTTCCCCAAGGGCGCCGGGATTCTCTTTTCTGGAATGCTGCGGCGCAATGTAAGTCTGGTTGTAGTGCACCTGTCAGAAAACTCAAGAAATGAAGCGTGCTGACAGCGTGCGACTGATTGGCTTTGGGAACGGACTCCTGTTCGAGCGCGTAGATTAAGCATCAGGAGAGCAATATGTCATACATTGAAAAGCGTCTGTTCGAGGGCGAAGAGATCTGCCATCGCGGCGAATTTCACTGGTTGCATAAGTGGGGCGCCTGGTTTGCGCTGATCACTTTGGGTGTGTTCCTGATCGGTATCTATATCTGGGCCAAGATGATGATTAAGTTCGCCACGGTTGAATTCGTGGTGACGAACCGTCGTGTGATTTTCAAAAAGGGATTGTTGTCCGCCCGTATGTCCGAAATGGAGTTGGATGCCATTGAAGGCGGGCACAGCTATCAGAGCTTTCTGGGGCGCATTTTTGGGTATGGCGATGTGCATTTCGCAGGTCGCGGTGATGGGACGCTTGACCTGCCAGTGATGGCGCACGCAGGTGAGTTTATTGCACAAGCCGACAAGGCACGTGCGGCAGCTGAGGCGGCTCCGTTTGAAGACCTTTCCGAAGAATTGCATCATGATATTCGTGAGCAAACTCAGATGGCCGCCCGGCTGGCAAGCCAACCAGCGGATCCTCCCGAAATTCATCCCCGCCGCGATATCAAACCGCAGTTTGGCTGACCTGGCTGATCGTCAGCTCCGCCAGCGGAGGATGCGCGGCTCGATCGGGTTTTCGAAGTCGGCGTCGGCGTAGATGGCTGCTAATCCGTTCTTAGAGGCAGTTTGTAAAAAACAAACCGCTCGAATTCGCTGTTTAGGTCGCGTGCCTCAAACTCATCTGCGCATACTGGAAGGCCAGAGTCTCTGTGAAAAACATTCGTGAATTCATGGAATTTAATCGACGTGCCTCCGTAGTGAAAGCGAAGGCGAGAGACAATGTAGTTTTCGTCGAGGAGTATAGTGCGATCGAAATAATACGAGGTTGGAATCTCTGCCCAGTGAGTAAATTCAACCACCGAGAGATCAAAAACTTTTCCAGTTTCGTTGAAAACTGTTTCAAGCTCACGATTGACGTCTTCAATGACGCTCTGCCTGTAATTTTCTTTGTAGCCCCCCCCTTCGCTGTCGTCCTTATAATTCGTCCCTTCAAAGATTTCTTGCTCCACCGGGAAAAATTCCGATGAATCAGATAGGGATAGCCGAAGAAAGAATCTTTGAGCTGCATGGTAACAGAGATCGAGTTTTGTAAGGTTTCCTCCCCCACCTTCCCGAATGCTTCTATCAACGCAGGCGTTGGGCAGCTCCAAAAAGAAATAAGAGCGATCGCCGTCCTTAAAAAAATCGCTCATGACCCTAATGTTATCTGCCGTCAAATCGAGATAGTCGAATGATGCAGATCGATCAGAGACGTCTACTAGTTCGGCGAGGAAAATTCGCTCGATATTCTTCTCAAAGATCAGTTGTGGTTGAGGTTGCATATCTCGTTTCAGCAATACAATGAAGCCCTGGAAGTCACTGACTATGTATCGACAATGTAGCACCTCAATTGCAGGAGAAGCATCTGAGTTTGGCGACGTTACGCAGGCCGTGATTGAGATAAATGAACTCAATACTCTCATCAGTTTCATGCGCCGGGTTCCTCATTTCTCTCAGGATACGGGCTGCAGGCCTACATTGAAATAAAAAATAGTTCGCCGGTGGTCCGCCGGTTCCCTGTCTTCGCAGGAATGACCATTTCAGCTCCGCCAGCGGAGGATGCGCGGCTCGATCGGGTTTTCGAAGTCAGTGCCGTCAGTTCGGGCCTTCACCCAGGCGCGTTTGAGGGTCTGATACCATTTCGCCTGTACATCGATGTCGTCGATCCACATCATGTTTTTCTGGTATTTCATGCCTTCGTTCTGGAGGTTCACCATGTCGCCATCCTGATTGAGGAACATGCGGGCCGCCGGAATGAGAATGGGCTTCATCAGGCTGAGAAGCGGGGCTTTGCTCCAATAGGTGATCTGGGTGATGCGTGTCTTTTTGGGCTCAATCGGGGTGAGGCAGGTGAGGGTAAAGAGCCTCGCCTTGTCGTTCTCAACGATTTCCCATCGGAAGCCGGGGATCTGGAAGGCAATCTCGGTTGAAACCTTGCCGCCAAAGAGCGCTTTATAAGCGAGGGAATTGCCAGAGGGCTGGTGGCGGGCAATCGCCCAGCCGCGCGTGCGGGGTTCGAACTGTTTCTCTTTGACGCGGAAGCCGGTGGAGGGCGGACGCCACCACCATTGGTTATGGACGAAAGGCACGTGGGCCGGGTCCATCAGGCCAACTACGGCGTCATCCATATGGGCGTTGAAGATTTCAGAGACGACGAAGTTCGGCTTGTCTGGCAGTGGGCCAAAGTCGGGTAGAGAGACAATCGGGTCTTCAGTGCCGCGTGGGTTATCGCGCACATAGACGAACACCATGCCGGCAATTTCCTGGGTCGGATAGGTGCGAACTTTGACCTTTGATGGGTCGTAGGGATCACCCTCGACGAGGGAGGGCATATGTTTGCAGACACCATCCGTACCAAAGCGCCAGCCATGATAGGGGCACTGGACAGTGGGTTCGCCGTCAGTGTCGATTTGCTTGCCTGCAGACAACGGAACAAGACGGTGCGGGCAGATATCGCGCAGGGCAAAGGCCTCACCGTTTTTTGTCCGGCCGATCAGCACCGGCTGGCCGAGAATGATCTCGCGGCGTTGTTCGCCTGCCTTCAGGTCTTTCGATGTGGAGATGAAATACCAGCTATCGGTTAGCCAGCCTTCTTCTGTCTGTCCGCGGGTCTGGGCCTCTGCCATACCGTCACCTGTGTCTATTCGCTCGCCATGGCTTTCATGATTTGCGCATAGCCGTGCGCCAGACGGGTGAGATTGTCCACCGCGATCCGCTCATTCGTGCCATGCACGCCGCCAATATCTTCGACTGGTACCACGCTTGGCGCAAACCGGTAGACATTGTCTGCGATTTCTGTGGTCCAGCGCGCATCCGTCGCACCCAGAACAAGGCCGGGCGCAACCGGGGCGCCGTTTCCGGCCTCGCTGGCGACGGCCTGCAGGACGGCATAGGCGCGATTGTCAGTCGGGGAGACCGGTGAAGCGGGCGAGCCGATGCCGCCGGACTGGTCGATCTCTGCGCTCACGCCTTCAAGCTCTGAAATGACATCGCGGACGTGTTCGAGCACGGTTTCTGGGGTGTCACTGGGGTGAATACGGAAATTGACGAGCGCGGTGGCTTGCTGTGGCAGCACGTTTTCCTTCACCGAGCCCGCCATCATGGTGGGTGCTGTTGTGGTGCGGATCATGGCGTTGGCCTCACCGGAGGCATCGAACTGGGACTTCACCATGCCTTCAAACAGCCAGAGATTGGCGAAAGCCATTTTCTGCATGAGCGGCATATCATGCGCGGTTGCCGAGATCATTTGTGACATTGGCGGCTTGCTGAGGTTGGCAGGCATCTGGTTTTCATCGAGCGCAACAATGGCGCGGGCGAGCTGAACGCCAGCGGAGTCGCGGGGCGGCATGGAGGAGTGCCCGCCGCTGGCCGCTGAGGTCAGACGGATGGTGGTGTAGCCTTTCTCGGCAACGCCGATAATGCCAACTGGTTTTCCGGTGAGGGGGAAGGGATCGACGATCATGAAGCCTTCATCGAGCACCATCTCCGGACGGACGCCACGTGATTTGAGGAGCGCGACGGCGGCTTGCGCGCCGCTGCCAGAGACTTCTTCATCATGACCGAAGAGCAGTATGATCGTGCGTTTGGGCTGGAAACCCGACTTCACCAGCGCGTTGGCGGCTACCATGAGGGTGATGAGCGAGGTTTTGTCATCCAGCGTGCCGCGGCCATAGAGATAACCGTTCTGGATCGCGCCGCTGAAGGGATGGGCGTCCCAGTCGCCCTCTGTGCCAATGTTCACGGGCACAACATCCTGATGCGCCATGAGGAGAATGGGCTGAAGGTCCGGATCGCTGCCCTGCCATGTGTAGAGGAGGGTGTAATTTGCCACGAGCTCTTTTTCTGCAGTCGCGTGAAATTCCGGATAGAGGCGCTCAAGAAGCGCGTGGAGGTCCAGCCAGGGGCCTTCCGTGCCGGGCCGAGGGTCGCCGGCGGCGAGTGTCTGCGTTCGGAGTTGGATCGCGTCGGTCAGCGCTGAGGCGATTTTTTCTGTCTCGAACTCCGGCACCTCCGGAAGGGCGACGAGCTGGGTGCCTCCCGCCTCGCCAAAGGTGAGCGTGCGGAAACCAATGACGCCGAGCAGGCCGACCAAAATCAGAAACCCAATACCAATCAGACGCTTCATGGGGATACCTCCTCGTCAAAGGTCGTTCAGGTGCGACGTATTAGCAAGGGGCGGGGTATGGTTAGCAATTTATTAGCCATTCGGGCGCTTTCGTTCCCGCTAACATTAATGCATGAATCCGTGGGGGATGGGTGTATGTCAAAGACCGTCAGTCGACCAGATATCAAAGTTCTGATTCTGGAAGATAATCACAATATGAAAGCTATTCTGGCCGCAGTGCTGGGGGCATTCGGTTTTCGGAAGCTGACAACAGCGACTTGTGTGGAAGAGGCCAAGCGCATCTTCAGCACAGAACTGTTCGATCTCGTGCTCTGCGACTATCGCGTCGCCGACGGTTGTGGGCTGGAGTTCGTCAGATGGCTGCGGCAACTGGATCGCAGACCGGAAGCTCTGATCCCTGTGATCATGATTTCAGCACACTCTCAACGTTCGCGAATTCTCGATGCAGTCAGTGCTGGCGTTGATGAGTTTCTGGTTAAACCTGTTCGGCCTGTCGATATTGCACGACGGATTGATGCCTGCGCCTTCAGACGACGAAATTTCATCCGTTCAGCCACATATTTCGGGCCAGACCGGCGCCGCCATGATATTGTGGGTTATAGCGGGCCTCGCCGGAGGGACACGGACAGCGTCACTGCCGATGACGGCGTTTTCGAGCTGGAATGATCTGCCTGATTTCCGACATTTGTGCGAAATGCTTTGCCTTAAAATGTGTTCCAGCTGGACAGACGCGAATCTGTGCTTAGGCTGCCCTTCCAGCGAATAAGGGGCATCGGGCGCAAAGAGCTTGCCTGATGTGGAAAGACTGAAGGGCACAAAATGGACTCCTTTGTAAGTATTCTCGAGACCGTAAACGGGCTCGTGTGGGGATCGGCAGATTCGTTGATCGGGGCGATTGACTATCCGCCAGTGCTGTTACTGCTGCTTGGTACGGGTTTGTATCTGACAGTTCGGCTCGGCTTTATGCCAATTTTGAAGATTCCTTACGCTTTCGGGCAGCTTTTCAGCAAAGATCACAACAAGGATGAAGGCGATGTTTCGCCGTTTGGCGCACTGATGACCGCGCTGTCTTCGACAATCGGTACCGGTAATATTGCTGGTGTTGCGGTTGCGATCGCCATTGGTGGACCGGGTGCGGTGTTCTGGATGTGGATGACGGCGCTTGTCGGTATGGCGTCGAAATACTGCGAAGGTGTTCTGGCGGTGAAGTTCCGCGAAGTTGACGCTGCTGGCCGCCATGTGGGTGGTCCGATGTATTACATCAAAAACGGCATGGGCGCGAAATGGGTCTGGCTGGGCGGTGTATTTGCCGTGTTTGGCATTCTTGCAGCCTGGGGTACGGGCGCGAGTATTCAGGCGAACTCCATCGCCGATGCGATCAATGCGAATTACAGTCAGTATGGCATTGAGCCATGGATGACTGCATTGGTGCTGGCGATTGGCGCTGGGGCCGTCATCATCGGCGGCATCAAATCCATCGCTTCAGTGGCTGAAAAGCTCGTTCCGGCGATGGCGATCGGATATCTTCTGGCGGGCCTGATCGTTGTGGGCATGAACGCGCCGGAAATTCCGAATGCTTTCATGCGTATCGTGACAAACGCCTTCGGCTTTAAAGAAGCCTCCACGGGGATCACAATTGGTCTTCTGCTCATCGCTATGCAGAAAGGTGTCGCGCGCGGCATCTTCTCAAACGAAGCGGGACAGGGCTCTGCCCCTATCGCTCACGCGGCGGCCCGAAACAACGACCCAGTAAATCAGGGCATCGTGGCTATGCTGGGCACATTCATCGATACGATTGTCGTCTGTTCGATCACGGCTTTCGTCATTCTGACAGCGGGCATTATTCCTGAGGCGTGTGAACCCTTTGTGCGGCCTGACCTGATTATGTTGCCAGAGGGCTGTGAAACAGGTGCGCCACTGACTGTGATGGCGTTTGAGAAAGCGCTCCCGGGCTTTGGTAGTCATATCGTGGCGGTTGGTCTTGCCGTGTTTGGTTTCACCACCATCCTCGGCTGGAGTTATTACGGCGAGCGGTGTTGTGAATACCTCTTCGGTGAGAAAAGCATTATGATCTTCAAGATCTCATGGGTTCTCGTCGTATTTGGTGGCGCAATGGTTCTCATGCTCGAAGAAGGTGGCGCGGTTACCGACGTGGTAAGCCTGTTCTGGTTGGTGGCGGATACGCTGACCGGCCTTATGGCGGCGCCAAACCTGATCGCGCTTCTGGTTCTGTCACCACTCGTGGCGGCGATGACCAAGGCCTATTTCGACAAGGAAAAAGCCAAAAAGGCGGAGTAGTATCTGCCTAATGGATTACCGAGAAAGCCCCGGGTGGATGCCCGGGGTTTTTTCTTTGGATAGAGCCGGATTTTCGGGAACGCAAGTCGTGAAAAGCCGTTGTGTTTTCGGGGAAATTAAAAGTTCGGGAGACCTGATTTGTCACAACAGAAATTTTGTCTTTTCGCGCCGGTGATGGCTGCAGCATTGAGCCTTGGTGCTGTTGCTGAAGAAGTGAAGTCTCCTGCGTTTGATCAGCGGCTGACGGGCTATGACTACCCGTTCGAAGTACAGACCTATGGCTTTGAAAGCCAGGGCCAGTCACTCGAAATGGCGTATATGCATTTGCCCGCAGAAGAGGGGCGGCCAACGATTGTTCTGCTGCATGGCAAGAACTTCAACGGTGCCTATTGGGAAGATACGGCACTGGCGGCCCAGGAAGCGGGCTATGGCGTGGTGATGCCGGACCAGATTGGCTTCGGGAAATCATCCAAGCCGACAGACTATCAGTACAGCTTCAGTCAGTTGGCGCTGACCACGCATGAGCTGTTGGACAGTCTGGATGTAGATACGGCGATTGTTGTTGGCCATTCCATGGGGGGTATGTTGGCGAGCAGATACGCGTTGAGTTATCCAGAGGCGACTGAGAGGCTGATCCTGATCAATCCGATCGGACTGGAAGATTATCTCGATTATTCGACCTATCCCTCAATTTCGTCTGCCTATCGGGGACAGTTGAACCAGACGCCTGAGGGCATCATCGCCTATCAAAAACAGAATTATTATGACGGTGCCTGGAGTGCCGATTATGAGGCGCTGACTGTGCCGTTGGCTGGATGGACCCGCGGCCCTGACAAAGAGGTGATCGCTTATACAGCGGCGCTCACATATGACATGATCCTGACCCAGCCGGTGATTGACGATTTTGAAAACATCTCGGTGCCCACCAGTCTGATCATCGGAACACGGGACACGACAGGGCCCAACCGCGCGAATATCCGTCCGGATGTAGACTATGAATTTGGTCGATATGATGAGTTAGGCGCGCGCGCGGCTGCTCTGATCCCTGATTCTGAACTGTTTGAACTCGAGGACCTTGGTCATTTGCCGCAGATTGAAGCCTTTGATCGGTTTCTGCCTGTCTTCCTGGAGGCGCTCGACTAATCACCTGTTCTTGATGGTGAAAGCCCGGCGAAATGAAGATGCATACGCCAGAATGAGCTTGTTTTGGTCTCACTGACGCCTCAGAAGAGAGAGACAATAGGTTTCAGGGAGCGCGGTCCAAAATGGTGAATTCTAATCTTCAGGCAGTTATTTGGGATTTTGGCGGCGTGTTTTCGACCTCGCCGTTTGAGGCGTTCACAGGTTACGAAAAAGAGCGTGGTCTTCCTGAAGATTTCATCCGGCGCATCAATGCGATCAATCCGGACACCAATGCCTGGGCGCGGCTTGAGCGCTCAGAGGTCAACGCCGATGAGTTCGATGAGTTGTTTGCTGATGAAGCCCGCGCGCAGGGACATCATGTTCCGGGTAAGGATATTCTGGGCCTGCTGTCAGGCGCGATCCGTCCAAAGGTTGTTGAGGCGCTTCATGCCTGCAAAAATCACTTCAAGGTTGGGTGTATCACAAACAACGCTCCGGTCGGCAAAGGGGCAAGCATGACCTCTGATCCGGAGAAGGCGAAGCTGGTCGAAGAGATCTTCTCAAGCTTTGACCATGTGATCGAAAGCTCGAAGATCGGGTTGCGAAAGCCAGATCCGAAAATATATGAATTAATGTGTGAGGCGCTGAATGTTGCGCCCGCAGCGTGTGTGTACCTCGACGACCTCGGGATCAATCTGAAGCCGGCCCGCGCCATGGGGATGACAACCATCAAGGTGCTGAATGAGGCCCAGCTTCTGTCTGATCTTTCAGAAGCCACCGGTCTGGACCTTGGATGAACGCATTGCTGACAGTCTCTCGTATGCTCTTGCTCCCACTATTGCTGGTGAGTCTCGCGGCGTGCGATCTGTCGGAAAAAATTGACACTCAGCCTCTTCGGGAAGCGAGTTCAACGCCTGCGCCTGTGGTCGAAGACGGGGCTGAATCTGACGATATAAACGCCCTGCCAGAAGCGGTTATGGCGAAACGCGACGAGATTCTCACCGTTCTGGAAATGGATTCCATCCGGCGGCTGGTGAACCTGGCTGATGAGTATGACGCCTTCCGTTCAAACTATGGCGATCTGCGCCATTATGATCACTGGTATATCCTGAAGCGTGCCGGCATTGACCCAATTCTGGCGACCAAAATAATCCTGGCAGAGCCTTATGGCGTTAAAGATTTCGGAGCAGAAAAGTACTATATTTGGCCAGCTTTTGCTGCGCGATCGGTCGAGGATCTGGATTTTTCGAGATTGTCATTTTCAGAGCGGGTACGACTGCAGGAGCTGCTTGGAGAAGATGGTCTTGCGCGCTTGCAGGCGGGTGAATCTTATCCTGGATTCCGACTTGCGATTCGACAGGACGGGACTTGGGTCTATCTTCTTCAGGATAACTGAGGAGGAAAAGATATGAGTGCGTTCGGAGCAGAAGCAGCCGCAAAATGCCTGCCGCTTTGGGCCGTCGCGGAGAATGGTAAAGCCATCACGCGCAGCTTCAAATTTGACGATTTCAATGAAGCCTTCGGGTTCATGACACGCGTCGCCCTGATGGCCGACAAAATGGATCACCATCCCGAATGGTTCAACGTCTATAACAAGGTAGACGTGACCCTCACCACGCATGATGCGGGCGATGTAACTGAGAAAGACATGGAGATGGCAAGCTTCATGGATGAAGTGGCGCGCTAGGGAATCAATCCAATTCGAATCCGTAAAGGGCATCTCTGAGCTCGGCTTCTGATAGCGGGCAATGCCATTGGTATTCGTCGGCCTTCAGAGAGCCATTCTCGATTTCGGTCGCGAAGACCAGATATGTTTGTCCTGCCACAGGGGTTTCATAGAACCCGTCGAACCGACCTTGGTTGTGCCAGACTGTCCGGTTCTCGAGCTTGCGCGCGTTCTTGAAACTTTCAAGAACGATGAACTCACTTTTGTGAAGCGTATCCCAGACAATTCCATTGTCAGACCGTTCTTCGGCATAGAGCTCGGTATGAAGTGTATAACCTTTGAAGACTATTTCGCTGTCTGCCACGCGCTTGAGAATGCCTTCAATCGACGTGTCGCATATCGGTCCGGCTAATCGGTCCGCATTAGCAGCAGGCGAAAATACCAATATCAGGATGAAGACCATCAATCGCATGTTTGACGTCTAGCAGAGAATTCTGTCGAGAACGAACAGATTCGACCGGCAACTCGGCCATCGGACAATGTGAACCTGTTCGCCCATTGCCAAAATGCGAGTGAGCTATACTGTCCGCCCGAAACAGACGGGAGAACAGAGACATGGGTCGCGTAGACGGAAAAATGGCTATCGTAACAGGTGGCGCGCAAGGGCTTGGACGAGCGATTTCGCTGATGCTGGCGAAAGAAGGCGCGAAGGTTATGGTGACCGATCTCAATGAAGAAGGCGCCGCCGAAACGGCAGCTCTGATCAATGAGATGAAGCCGGGTATGGCCTGGTCCATGCAGCACGACGTGACCGATGAAGAGCGTTGGCAGGATGTGGTAACGGCCTCCGTAGAGGAAATGGGCGGGCTCAACGTTCTGGTCAATAATGCCGGGATCGGCGCTGGCGGAACTGTGGAAGATCTGCCGCTTGAGACGTTCAAAAAAGTGATGGATGTGGATGTCGATTCCATCTTTCTGGGTTGCAAGTACGCAATCCCGGCCATGGCAGACTCTGCGCCAGGCTCGATCGTGAACATCTCCTCGATTGCCGGCCTGATCGCCAGCGGAAATTACGTGGCGTACAACACAGCGAAAGCCGGTGCCTGGATGATCTCGAAATCCGTGGCGCTGCACTGCGCGAAGCGGAAGAATGGTATTCGGTGCAATTCCGTACACCCGACCTTCATCGACACGCCTATTCTCGACCGTACCAAGGAAATGTTTGGCGCCGATGAGGCGCTGGCCAAGTTGGCGCGTCAGGTTCCGCTCGGCAAAGTGGGTGAGCCGGATGATGTGGCTTATGCGGTGCTGTATCTGGCGTCTGACGAAAGCAAGTTCGTTACTGGGGCTGAGCTGAAAGTGGATGGCGGCATTTCGGCGATGTAATCGCTTCATCCGTTTGGCTTTCCGGGATTTCGACGTCTTTCATTCGTGGCGACCTACGCGGTCTATGCCAGAAACAAAACTGGACGAGCGGCGTTTGGCGACTAATGTTTCTGAACAGAGAAGTTAAAGGAGTCGCGCGTGACCGGGTTTCTGAAGGGCGTCATCAAATTCCAGAATGAAGTTTATCCGAGCAAGCAGGACTTGTTCGAACGACTGGCGCAAGGACAGTCCCCTGAGGCCCTGTTCGTCGCCTGTTCGGACTCGCGCGTTGAAACGGCGATGATCACCCAGACCGACCCCGGTGAACTGTTCATCATGCGCAATGCGGGCAATATTGTGCCACCACATACCAGCCAGACAGGCGGCATGACGGCGACTCTGGAGTTTGCCATGCGGGTTCTGGATGTGCCGCACATTGTGGTGTGCGGACACACCGAATGCGGCGCGATGAAGGGCATTATGAACCTGGATGCGATTTCCCATCTGCCGCATGTCAGCGAATGGCTTGGCTATTCGCAAGGTGCCAAGGATGTGGTGGACGAAATCGCGGCTGATAAATCAGACGAAGAACGCATGGAGCTTTTGCTTCAGGAAAATGTGAAGCTCCAGCTCCAGCATTTGCGGACGCATCCTTCGGTGCTGCGCAAGCTCGCCAAGGGAACGCTGACGCTGCATGGTTGGGTCTACAACATCAAGACAGGTGTTGTTTCCGCCTGGGATGAAGCAGATGGCCGGTTCGAGCGCGTGGATGAACGCTATGCGGACCTTGCCGCCGAAGTCGCAAAAGGTTCAGCCTGCGACCATTGATCAGGTATAGGTGTGAACCAGAACAGCAGAGATTGTGACTTCTGCGACGCCCCGGCCAAACAATCTGTCTGCTTCGCGCTGAAGACGTGCACCGAGAACATCAAGATCCGGCACGTCACCGACATGATAACTCATGGCGATATAGCCGTGGACAGCGCGGCGCAAAGCATCGCGGACGCGCGGCATCTGTTTCATCGCACTAGCACGCAGCTTATCGTCCTTGATGTCGACTCCGGCATCGACGGCGATCATGGAATCGAAGCTGCCACGATCACTCGCAATCGGCGCGTGAAGACCGGTGACTGAGAAATAAGTTGATGACCCGGTGATGCGGGCGGCATTCTTGTCGACGGGTGCTTCTGCCGTCGTGCCTCCACCAGCGGCATATGCCTCTGAGAGAACCGACGGCATCAGCAGGAGCGCACACAGAGTGAGATGAGCGAGTTTGATCTTCATGGGTAAAAGTCTAACCGATCTGCGTTAAAGGCTTTACCGCAGAAGGCTCAGGTTTTCGGCTTTTCCGGTAAGAGACTGTTAAACTCAAAAACAGCCGGGTCGTGGAGGTGCGACGGCCGGACATGAGACAGCGCATGGGCCATTTTGGCTTTGCGCCCCGGGTTTTTCGCCTCCCAGCCGCGCAGCATGTCTTTCATCAGCATACGTTGAAGCCCATCCTGTGATCCGCAAAGCGTGCAGGGAATTATGGGGAAGTTCATACCGCTCGCGAATTTTTCGATATCAGCTTCTTCAGATCGGATGAGCGGGCGGAGCACCATGACATCGCCCTCATCATTCAGAAGCTTTGGCGGCATGCCGGCGAGACGCCCACCATGGAAGAGGTTCATGAAAAAGGTTTCAAGCGCATCATCAAGGTGGTGGCCAAGAACAATAGCGTCGCATTTTTCTTCACGGGCAATGCGATAGAGAATGCCCCGGCGCAGGCGCGAACAGAGCGCACAATAGGTTTTGGTTTCGGGCACCTTGTCGGTGACGATGGAATACGTGTCTTCAGTCTCGATCCGGTAAGGGACTTCAAGGCCATCGAGATAATTGGGCAGCACATCTTTCGGAAAGCCCGGCTGAACCTGATCCAAGTTGCAGGCCAGAAGCTCTGCCTGAATGGCGCCGAGATATTTGAGTTCCAGAAGGATGGACAAGAGAGCGTAGCTGTCTTTCCCGCCTGACAGGCAGATCAGCCATTTAGCTGGTGCATCACGGGATGTGGATGTATCCAGCCCGTAAGTCTGAATGGTTTCGAGCGCTTCACGCACCAGCCGTTTGCGGGTCTTCTTGAAGGACACACTATCAGGTGCGGTCGCATAGACGTTACGAAAGCTCTTTTCGACGTCAAGCACGGTTACCGCGCCGCGAATAGTGCGGGTGGGCTTGGTTGTGTCGGGAAGGTCGGGGGTGAAGGTGTCCACAAACAGCTCCTGTGTGAGTGGCGTCCCTACAGGAAAACAGGGGCGATGGCTATGGGGAGTGTCTTTGCGTGAACCCCAAAAAGGACCGACCGGCAAGTGTGTGTGAGGATACGCCGAATGGCGCAGCCGGTCGGCCTGGGAGTTGGAAACGGATAAAGGCAGGTCGTGCCTGAATGGCACTTAAACGGCTTGTTCAGCTTGGCCGTTCACACTGATAAAAATGCAGTGTAAGGCAGGCATATTGCCTTTTCCCGGCGCTTCGCTGTAGGGAAGCTTTAAAACGAGGGCTGAGACAAATGAGCTATCCGGTCTATTGGCTGATCCACAATATCATCTTTCTGTTTCAGATCGTGATTTTCATCTATCTGGTCACGCGACTGCTCATCCAGTTCGACGTGGTGAACAGCTATAATCAGCTGGTGCAATTCATTCTGAAATTCGGTGCGGCCATTGTTGAGCCGGCGCTGGCGCCAATCCGTCGGTTTGTGCCGCCGATCAACGGAATTGATCTATCGCCGATTATTCTTCTTCTTGGGCTTGGCTTCATCGATCTGGTCTTCGCGCAACTGCTCGTCAAATATCAGCTGCTGGGATAAGCCGAATGTCCGCCGACCTGATTTCCGGAAAAGAAATCGCCGCGAAACTGCGTGAAGATGTGGCGGCTGAAGTCGCTGAAATCAAAAAGGCGCATGGGTTCACACCGGGGCTTGCCGTTGTGCTGGTCGGTGAGGATCCGGCGAGCCAGATCTATGTTCGCAACAAGGGCAAGATGACCGAAGAAGCCGGGATGAACTCCTTCACCCACCGGCTGCCCGAAGATGCGTCGCAGGATCAGGTCGAGGCGCTCCTCGAACAATTGAACGCCGATGACACGGTGGATGGCATTCTTCTGCAACTGCCATTGCCCAGGCATTTGAATGAGCCGGACGCGATTGCGAAAATCTCACCAGACAAGGATGTCGATGGCCTGACCGAGGCATCTGCGGGGCGTTTGTCGCTTGGAAAGCCGGGCATTCGTCCGTGTACTCCAGCGGGGTGTGTCATCCTCGCAAAACATGCGCTGGGCGATGACCTGTCGGGCAAGAATGTCGTCGTGATCGGGCGGTCTATCCTGGTGGGCAAACCCGCCGCGCTTTTGTTTCTCGAACAGAATTGCACAATCACGATTGCCCATTCGCGAACGAAGGATTTGCCAGAGGTGTGCCGGAGCGCGGACATTCTGGTTGCGGCTGTTGGTCGACCGAAATTTGTCCAGGCCGATTGGGTAAAGCCCGGCGCGTGCGTGATCGATGTTGGTATCAATCGTATTCCTGCCCCTGAGAAGGGTGAGGGTAAAACCCGCGTGGTGGGTGATGTTGATTTTGCCACCGCGAAAGAGGTTGCAGGCCAGATCACGCCGGTTCCGGGATCTGTCGGCCCGATGACGATTGCCGGCCTGTTGGTGAATACGGTGACTGCCGCGAAACTGCGACGCGGTTTGGGCTAGTTTGTCGTTTCTGCATTCGCGTGCGTGAGCACGTAACATGTTCCACCAGATCCCCACGTGTATGGTGATGAGCGAGGCGGTTGATGTCCCAGCCATTCAAACCCGTTCCGACTGAGTTGTTCGAGACGCTATGGGAGCATCAGCAGGGCCTGTGCGCGCTGTGTGCCAAGCCCATGCCGAAACACCGGTTCGAACTGGCACATGCTCGGCTCTGGGCGAAGTGGCGACCGACATATGACCATATTATTCCCCGCTCCAAAGGGGGGCGCGACGTGCCCGACAACCTGCAGCTGGCCCATGCAATATGCAATAAAATCAAGGGAAACCGGATTAAATAGCCGGTTCTTTCTCTCTTCCGACGCGTGTGGAATGAAACTTGCGTTCTCCTGAAAGACGAATTCGGGAGATGACCATGATCACAGCGAAACAGCGTTTTAATTCCCTGACCGGGCTCAGATTTCTGCTCGCGATCTGGATCGCCTATTTTCACGTTGGTCACATGTATGACCATAATGGTTTCGGCGCCTTGCCGATCCTTGAACTCGGCGTTGCCCGTGTGGATGTCTTCTTCGTTTTGTCGGGCTTTGTGCTGACCCACATCTACTGGGCCAATAGAGACAGACCGTTTGGCTTCGGGGATTTCATGCTGGCACGAATGGCCCGGATTTATCCGCTCTATATTGTCGCGCTGAGCGTTATTCTTGGATATCTGACGCTGGGTCTGCTGATGGGCAAGGGTGAGGAGTTGTCAGGCTATACGCCGACTGGCCTGTTCGCCAATATGTTCATGCTGCAATCCATCGGCTTTGTTGATGCGGGGATGTGGAACTTTCCTGCCTGGGCAATCAGCGCCGAGTTTGCGGGCTATCTGGCCTTTCCGTTATTCCTTTGGCTTGCGACCAAAATGAAGGATAACCCATTTGCGTTCTTCCTTCTGACGCTCGCGAATGTGTTCGTCATCGATCAGCTGATGGGCCGTTTTATGGGTCATCAGATGGCGGAATCGACCATGTCTGGTGGCTTCCTTCGTGGTGCAGCGGTGATGTTGGTCGGAGTTGGTGCACGCGTCGCGTTCGAAAAATTCGAGATGAGCTCTTTCCGTGCGGGACTGTTTGCGGCGGGCGGGGCAATTTGCGCTATTCTTGCAGCGGTCAATCATCTGGGAACAGCGTTTGTGGCCTATGGTGGCGCGCTGATTATTCTGGGGCTCGCGCGGATTGACGCGCATGGCAAGTCGACGACTTTGTCTCGCCCGACCATGTGTATGCTGGGCGGCTGGTCTTATGCGATCTTCATCCTTCACGTCCCGATTTTCATGATCATGAAGAACGCGCTGGATGTGATCGGGATGCCGCTTCAGGTGAATGCGCTGACATCACTCGGATTTACAGCGGTGGTCGTTGCTGTTGCCTATCCGGTGCACAAGCTCATTGAAGAGCCTTGCCGCAATTTCATCCGCAATGGATGGGACCGTCGTCAGGCTGACAAACTGGCAGAGACGCAGGCCTAGCCTGCGCTTCTATCCTGCCCAACCGCCGCCAATGGCCGCATAAATGTTCACGACGGAAATCAGCTGGTCACGCTTGTTCTCGACAACGCTCTGAACAGCAGATCGGTAGGTGGTCTGGGCGTTGAGAAGGCTGGTCAGGTCATCGGCACCAACGCGATATCGCAGTTCAGCGATTTCCAGAGCGCGTTCAGAGGCAGTTTCGGCCTCTCGCAGATCTGGTTCCTGAAGATTTGCCGATTTGAGCCCTGAGAGACCGACATCGACATCCTGAAGTGCCGCAAGAATGGCTTGCCTGTAGCTTGTGAGAGCCTGATCGGCGCGGGCTTCAGCCGATTCCAGCTGGCCTTCCAGTTGTCCTCCCGTGAAAAGCGGAAGGCTCATTGACGCTGACAGCGTGGCAACCGGATCGAGGCCGCTGGTGAGGGCAGTCGAGACGCCTGACCCGAGATCAAATGTGGGCAGGAAAGCCTTCTGGGCGATGTCTACATTGATCTGAGCGGCTTGAAGACTGGTCTCGGCGCTGAGGAGGTCCGGACGGCGGTGAAGAAGGTCTGATGGCAGACCAGCGGATACGCCCGGTACAGAAATGTTGAGAAGGCTGGTTTCAGGTACGCTGAAGCCTTGAGGTGGCGCACCGATCAGGATTGCCAGAGCGGCTTCAAAACCTTCAATCTGATCCTCGATTTGTGGAATGCGCGCGCGGGCGGACGCGAGGCTTGATCGCTGAGTCGCTAGATCATAGCCCGACACGTCACCGGCATTATATCTGGCCTCAACAATTGAATTGATCCGTTCACTGATCTCCAGATTTTCAAGCGCAATCTGCAGGGAATAGCGTGCGGACAGGAGGTTCAGATAGGCATTGGCGACGCTGGACTGCACAGTGAGTTCCAGCGCGCGTTGGTCCAGTTCTGCGGCTTGCAGGCCGAGTTCGCTGACAGCGACTGACTGACGGTTGGCACCGAAGAGATCAACCTCATAAGAGGCTGACAGGCGCCCTGAATCCGAAAAATTGTCGACCAGGTTGTTGGAGTTGGTCGAAGCCGATGCACCAGCGCTGAGCGAGGGCAATAGCGATGACCGGGAGCTTGTTATCGCTGCGCGCGCAGAGCGGAGATTGGCGAGGCCTGACTCCAGAGTGAGATTTTCTGCAAGTGCCTGGTCGATCAGATCGTTCATGACCGGATCGTTGAAGCTGGCCCACCATTCCGGTTCGCCATTGCGGGCGGCCTCAACAACTGGCGAGTGATCATAGGCTTCCGGCAAGGTAATTCCGATCGGTTCGACCGGGTCTGTTGCAGGTGGTGCGAGCGAGGCGCAGCCGGTTACGACCAAAAGTGCTGTGGAGGAAAAAAGGGCGTGAGTTTTCATGATGATCACTCCGAAGCAAGCGCGGCGACTGGGTCGAGACGAGACGCTTTTCGGGCTGGGAGGTAGCCAAAAACGAGACCGGTCGCGAGCGCCGATGAAAAGGCGAGTGTGGCGGGAAGATAGGGGACGAATACAGTCATCCCGATCTGCGCCATGATGAAAGAAGCCAGAAGACCGAAGCCAACACCGACCAGGCCTCCAAGGCTGCCGACCACGAGGGCTTCGACGACGAACTGAACCATGATGTCAGACTTGCGCGCGCCAGTGGCCATGCGGACACCAATTTCCTTGGTGCGCTCAGAAACGCTGACCAGCATGATGTTCATGACACCAATGCCGCCGACAATGAGCGAGATGGCCGCAACCGAGCCCAGCAGGATAGAGAAGCTCTGCTGACTTGATTCAACCGATTCAAGCAGCGACGCAGTATTTCGTAGCTGGAAGTCTTCTGTCCCGTGACGGGTGAGAAGCAGCTGGCGAGCTTCTTCCTCTGTCTGGTTCACGCGGTCGGTGTTTTCGACTGCCAGGGTGATGTTGGAGAGATAGTTCTGGCCGAACACTCGCATCATGCCGGTAGTTATCGGGACGAGTGCGATATCGTCTTCATCCCGGCCAAAACTGTTCGCGCCCTTTTCTTCGAGTATGCCTGCGACTTCAAATGGTGCGCCGCCCAGGAAGACATACTGGCCGACAGCGTCGTTCGGATTGTCGAACAAGTTTCCTGCAGCAGTGACACCGAGAACAACCACGCCGACACGGTTTTCGACATCCTGCGCCGTAAAGAAGGCGCCA
>NZUJ01000088.1 GCA_002701295.1 Ponticaulis sp.
GGTATGGCTGGACGGTCAACGGCCTGAAACAAGGTGGTTATGGCTGGATCACACTCATCCATGAGTTTGGCCACGGTCTTGGGCTCGCGCACCCACATGACGATGGCGGCACATCAACCATCATGGCTGGCGTCAGCAATAGCGGTGATACCGGTCTGCATGGCCTCAATCAGGGCGTCTACACCACGATGTCTTACATTGATGGCTGGGAAGAGTCGCCCTACGGCACGCCAACCGGCGCGAATTTCGGCTATCAGGCCACAGCGATGGCGCTCGACATCGCAATGCTGCAGGAAAAATACGGCGCTAACGTCACCAATAATGATGGCAACACGGTCTACCGGCTGCCACTGGCGAATGAAAGCGGCACCTATTGGAGCTCGATCTGGGATGTCGGCGGTACGGATACGGTCCACGCCGCACAAGCGACAGTGGATGTCGTCATTGATCTGCGCCCGGCTTCAATTCAGTACGAAGTCGGTGGCGGCGGATTCCTTTCCTACGCCTATGGCATTCATGGCGGCTTCAGCGTCGCAAACGGCGTAGAGATTGAGAACGCGACATCTGGCGCAGGTGACGACGAGCTGACCGGCAATCACCTGAATAACCGACTGAGCGGACGCGCTGGCATCGATATTCTCTACGGCCTCGATGGCGATGATCGACTTTATGGCGGCAGTGAAGATGACACGCTGATTGGCGGTCCCGGCGCAGACAAGCTTTATGGCGGCAGCGGCGATAACCGATATGAGTTCGCAGAGGGCGATAGTCTCCGGACCAGCGCCGACATGATTTACGGCTTCAATGTCGGTGATGTTATCAGCCTCGGAGCGCATACCTTCATCGGAGACAGCGCCTTCTCGGGCGGCGGCGCCACAGAAGTCCGGGCAATCTACAATAATGGCCGATACCGGCTGGATATCGACCGCGATGGCGATGGTACGCTTGATGAGCGCATCTGGCTGCAGCAAATTGCTGAGGGTCTGGATGTCACCTCGGATGGCACAGATATCGGCCTGGAGGTCACCGTTGCATCGACCTTCCAGCGTGAGAGTCCGGACGCCACAGATGTTGAACAAATGCAGATCACCGATTTTGGCTTCAATGAATGGACGATGATTTCATAGATCATCCGATATGGATCTGAGCCGGGCGACGGGGTTAGTTCGGGCACCGAACAAAGTACTCCGTGTTCGGCAGCAAGCCTGTCTCTGACACGGGATAAGCCATTGTAACCACCTGACTGCCATTGGGCGCCTGAGTACCCGATAACATGAGCATCGGGCGGCTCGTTTGACCCGGTGACAAATCTGTCCACTCGGAATCAAAGCTGGAAAATCTTCGATTGTTATCAGCCTGCACCATGATCGTCTGACCTGTTTCGAGATAGGTCAGGCTGTCCATGGCCTGAACCGTCGCATGCATCGATCGGTCGGAAGCTTTGTTGTAGATGAGCACCACCCCTGTAGCGTCGGATATGAAGGACAGGTCTCCTTTGAGATCGGGAATTTCCGGGATGGCTGTGATGAATTTATTCCACTTTGCCTCGCGCGTACCCCACATATCCGCGCTCTTTATGCGATCCACATCATGCATTGACCGGACGCACGCCTCTGCTGCGCCGGACAGATCGATGCTGCCACCAGTCGCATTCACCCTGGCCCAGTTTGCCTTCAAAGCTGACGCCAGTTCTGGTGGTGCTGCCTTCCAAGCAGTCTGATCATTTTGAGCCAGCGAGGCTGGCGCAATCAGCACTCCAAGCACCAAACTTACGCTCAATGCACATTGCTTCAGAAACCGCATGATTTTCCCTCCTGACCAAACTGCCCTGAAGGTTAGATTGAATTTCTGACTTCGAACATCCCCCGTTTGCAGGAGCCGCGAGGCCATCACAGGCCCGGCAGGCGTCTATTCCACGCCTGCGCCTGCCGTTGGGCTGGTCGCACCAGCATCCGCTTCGGCAGTTTCTCGTTCCAGACCCTGAGGGGTGAAGGGCGGCTGTTCCGGCCGTGGCACTTCAGAGGTCAGCACGTCGTCATACTCGCGGATTCGGCGGACATATTTCACAGGCTCGTATCCGCGCGCATATCCGTATCTGACTGTTGAATAGTATTTTCTCTGTGTGAGCAAAGGCAACATGGTCTTGATGACGCGCCACTTATCCTTGTCGCGCCCCTGCCGTTCAGCCAAACGGCGCGCATCCATCAGATGGCCGTAGCCAACATTATATGCGGCAATCGCCATCCAGAGACGGTCATATCCGACGATGGACTCCGGTAGACGCGCATAGAGGCGATCAAGGTAAGTCGCACCGCCATCAATGCTCTCAAAGGCATCGAGCCGGTTCGAGACGCCGACCTCCCGCGCTGTCGGCAGGGTCAACATCATGAGGCCTCTTACACCGGTCGGACTTTTGGCGACGGGGTCCCAGTGCGATTCCTGATAGGCTTGAGAGGCGAGCAGGGTCCAGTCCAGATTACGGGCTTCCGCTGCCTCACGGAAAGCGGCTTCATAATCTGGAAGGCGTGTTTCGATCCTTTGCCGGAACACTGCCAGATCAAAATAATCAAACTCTTCCAGGTGACCGTAATAATACTCGTCGAGATCACTCAGGAAGCCCGCTTGATGAGCGGTTTCAAACCAGGAGGTCAGCTCTGGCATTAGATCAGCAGATTGTGGCGCAATCTGCCAGGCCAGTTGCCGATCATCATTGCTGAGATCGAGAACCGAAGACAGCTCTGGGTAAAGACGACGCGCAATCGCGACACTGTGAGAGTCCAGCACAGCGCAGTCAAAACGCTTGTCATGCACGCGCTCTGCCATTTGAAGTCCCGACGATAACGGCAAATCGCGCCAGACCAGTTCCGGGTTTTCGGCTTGCCTGCGCTCCAGCGCCTCTTCATTTCCTGATCCCGATATGACAGCAATACTGACCTCTGACACCTCGTCCCAATTCCGGGGGCGATTGCCATCGCGTCGACAAACTAATTCGTGGCTGACCGTCTTGTAGGCTGGCCCAAAAATCAGTTGTGGGTCGCCATCGGTGTGTTCTCGAACTTCTCGCTGTGTCAGTCCCGGGGCTGCGATATGCCCCTCACCGGCTTCAATCGCCGTCATCAGACTGGGAATGTCGTCGAATAGCCGATAACTCACTTCAACACCGAGCTCATCTGCAAACGCCATGGTCAGGTCGACTTCATACCCTGTGATCTGCTCGCCACGCATTCGGAATGTCGTGGGCGACCGAACGGTCAGAACGACCAGCTCTCCAGAGGACGTTATCGCGTCGACGCCATGGGCCAGACCAGTTTCGGCCGGGGCCGATTTCGGCGCCGAACGCCGCTCTGTCAGGACGGCCACGATAGCACCTGTCGCCAGAATGACGCCCATCATCGCAAGTGCGGTTCTGCCAAAACCTCGTCTACGTTTTTGTTCCATGTTCAAACGAACGCTTTGTTGGCTATAGTGTTTCAAAATAAATAAACGACCCGACGGGAGGGACCATGTTCGCACGCGAGGACTGGCTGGCAAGCCATAAGGAAGAGATTGTCGAGCCAGATCGGGAGATCGTTGATCCGCACCATCACCTCTGGGACTGGCGGTCGATGAGTGCCTATCTACTGGACCAGCTATGGACGGATACGGGCTCCGGCCACAATGTAGTGCAGACCGTCTTCATCGAATGCCATTGGAGCTATCATCAGGAAGGACCAGATCACCTCAGATCGGTCGGCGAAACGGCCCGCGTTGCCGGAATTGCCAAAGCCGCCGCCGAACAGCCAGAAAAGTCTCAGATTGCTGGCATCATCGCCCATACCGATCTGCGCTCACCTCTCCTGGATGACGCGCTGGACGCTCATAGTTCTGCCGGTCAGGGGCGGTTTCGCGGTATTCGGCACGCCCTCGCATATGATGACGACCAGGCCCTCTCCATCAAGCCGCGCCAGCCGAAAGACCTCTACGCCAGCCCTGAATTTCAGGCAGGTGTACGACGGCTCGGCGAACGTGGCCTGACCTATGACACCTGGAATTATCACCATCAGATTGGACAACTGATTGAGGTCGCGCGGGCAGCACCTGAAACGACCATCGTTCTCGATCATTTCTCGACGCCGCTTGGTATTGGGCGCTTCAAACGCAAACGTGCCGAAATTTTCGAACAGTGGAAAAAGGACATGGCTGAACTGGCCAAATGCGCGAATGTCCACGCCAAGCTTGGAGGCCTCTCCATGCCGGACAATGGCTGGGGCTATATGGATCAGGACAAACCCGCCACGTCGGATCAGATCGTCGCTGATCAGGCTGACTGGTATCACTACACGATTGACCAGTTCGGACCTGAGCGATGCATGTTCGAAAGCAACTTCCCTGTCGACCGGGCCAGCGTCAGCTATCATGTCTTCTGGAACGCCGCGAAGAAGATCGCTTCCGGCTATTCAGAGGACGAAAAGTCCGCCATGTTCGCCGGCACCGCACGGAGCGTCTATTCGCTCTGACGGGGGCGATATTCAGGTGGAGCCCCGCAGTCGAGCCGATCTATGGCAGGACGTTGGCAGGTGTTTCGCCGCTCTCCTGAACATCGTCTGGAAACCGGTCAAACCATTTGAGGATGAGCGGCAGGATAACCAGCCCGCGCAGGTCAGTCGCAATGTGAAGTGCCATCGCAAACCAGAGCGAGCCGGACAAAAGATAGATCACCAGAAAGACTGCACCGACAAACATGGTGGTCATCACACCCACAATGCCCTGATAGCCATGCGCAAAACCGAACAACAATGTGCAGATCAAAAGCGCTGCAGAAAAACTGCCCGTTGCTTCGATGACGGCGATCGGCAGGAGACAGCGAAAGAAAATCTCTTCGCCTATGCCGGCATTCACTGACAAAGCAGCCGTCCAGCCCATTTCCTTCGGATTTCGCGGCAGCATTGCGAACACGCCATCATCGGGCATTTCGCTGGTGTCCATGAGGGCCGGGAGGATGGTGAGAACCACCATAATCAATACGAATACGCCGACAAACGCCCACAGGATGAGGTTTGCCGCGCTGTCGCCGATTCCCAGGGAATTCAACAAACTGTTCAGAGGATCAGACAGAATGTCCGGAAACCCGGTCAGCGCGTCCAGATGTCCCAGCAGAAACAACCCCAGCACACCGAGGCCGGAAAACTTCAAAATCCCGGAAAACAACCAGTTGCGCATGTGCTTGCGCCGATCTTCAGATTTCTTCAGCGCCACAAACCGCGGAAACGCCGTCCGGTCTTTCCAGATCTGAAAAATCACAAGCCCGATCGTCAGCACGATGATCAGCCAGGCGAGCCAGTTGTCCAAGCGGTGTCCTCCTGAGGTCCTCTCTAAACTGCTAACCCGCCAAAGCGGAAATAGCCAGCAAACCGGCCGTCACAATTCCAAGATAAGGCGTCCAGAGTGGCGCCTTGAAGATGGGCACATCAAACAGGGCTTCGTGCTTCCTGCGCAGTATAATCAGCGACAGATTGATCAGCAGGAACACACACAAGGTGAGGAAGGACGTCATGCGGGCAAGGCCCGACAGAGGCACCAACAAAGCCAGGGTCAGCACGAAAGCCGTCACCAACAGGGTCGCCACATGCGGCGTCTTTCGCGCAGAATTCACCGTTGCCAGAACCGCTGGCGCAAGGCCTTTCTTCGCCATGCCGTAAAGCACGCGGGACGCCATCAACATATTGATCAACGCGCCGTTCAGAATGGCCACAATCGCGATGATGGAAATCGCCTCATCACCAGGATGCCCTGTTTGCCGAAGTATCTCGGCCATTGGATCACTCGCTTCTGCCAGATCACCGGGCAGGACAGCGGCAACCGCGACCCAGGCAATCGCCATATAGATCACGCCGGTGATGATCATGGTGGCGAGGATGGCGCGCGGCACGTTGCGGCTCGGTTCTTTGGTTTCCTCGCTCATATTCACGATGTCTTCAAAGCCGATGAAGGCGAAGAAAGCGATCGCCGCGCCCGCCATCACACCCAGAGCCGGATTGCTCACCGGCATGAACGCAACCGGGTCTTCAATCGCCTTGGGTGCCGCGAGCACGATGATCACGATCAGTCCACCGGCTTCAAACACTGTCACGGCGGCGGCCGCCCAGACAGACTCCTTAACGCCCCAAAGGGCGAGCCCGGTCAGCACGGCTGCGGCGACAAGAATCAGAATCCATGCCGGAACGGGAAGCAGCGCAATCGCATAGCCTGAAAACCCCTGTAAAACGGTGGCTGATGAGAACAAACCGGTAAAGGTGACAGCAGCCCCCACCACCTGTGAAAGCCATGGCTTGCCAAACGCCTCTTGCACATAGACGGCCTCGCCCGCACTCGCCGGATAACGCCCTGAAAGCTCTGCATAGGATAGCCCACTCAAGAGGGCTGCGATCAGTGCGATCAGAAACGATAAGGGCGCGAGAGATCCTGCGGTCGCCGCCGTTTCCCCGATCAGAACATAAATCCCCGCACCTAAGGTCACGCCGACGCCATACAGCGTCAAAGAGACGAAGCCGAGTGATCGCTTGAGTTCCATTCTGCCCCTCCGACAGTGTCAGAGAAGCATAACTCACCCGGCTCGCGAAAATGAGGTGTCAGATTGCCTCAAGACGAAAACACCGAACTCAGATGACTTCGCTCGCGATCATGAATTGCGGATTGTCCACGAACATCATGAATTCGCCCATCACGGACTGAACCACACCTCCCGGCATATCCTCTGAGGTGAAGCCATCAAGATCTGGAATATCGAACACTTCGACATATTGATGCGCAGGGCTCCCCTCGCCCAGCAACAGACCTTCTGTGCGAAAGGTCCGAAATGAGCTGACCCGCGAAAGCGACCGCATTTTCGGATAATCCGTCGTGCGAACCCAGTTCTCGAACTGGTCATTTGTGACGTCCTTTTTCAGCGTATAGGTCAGAATAAGATGGGCCATGTGGTTTCCTCCGTCGAAGAAATACACCATGTCGTGGATATCCTCGAAATCCCCCAAACAGGGGAAAGCTCGTAAGGCCGCGCGTCGCCCCGCCTCAGAAACCGCCAATCAACTCCGACTTAATCGGCAATAGCCAGACCTAGTAAACGAACTCAGACAACCGCGGTTCACTGAGCGCAACTCTGATGGCCCCCGACAACGCCTGCCTGAATGATCCTTCAGCACGTCCACAAGCCTGCCACCCGTCGAGAGGCACAGTCATTGGCATTTTATATAAGACGACGTATCCGTCTTTTGCCTCGTCACTTACTTGCAGGACGATCATCCATGATGGATCGCTGAAGGTGTTCAGCTGGATGTCCGTAAGCAAAAGATTGATCCGTTTCCCGTCTGCAAGATCATAAACGTCTGCCGCCTCCAGCTCCGCCTTCAGCGCGTTCGCCAGATAGTCCTGCATCGACAGTTCACCTGTGGGCTTGATCGGTCCGACGCCTCGGCATCTCGGGTTCTGTTCGACCGCACCCGATACTTCTACTTCTCCCAGTTGGAGGGTCATGCCCGCAGGGATATTCTCCAACAGAGCTTTTGTAGTCAGAGCAGAGGCTTCATAAGGCTCTGGTGGCGATACGCAGGCAGCGAGTATCAGAGCGCTGACCATTCCGCCAATGATTAGCCTTAAGCGTTTGTGATTCGAGGCCATCATGACAACTCTTCCCTTCGAAAAGCCCACGCACAGGCCCCTCTAAACACAAAGATCAAACGAACGATATCGTCAATTGCTGGTTGTCGAAAGTATCGCTTCGTACTTGTAATAATCTGGGCACTGACACTGGTCAGATTGACGATGCAGAGACGAATTTCACACTGCGCTGAGTAAAAATGTTTTTGACTGGCAGATACGGGGTTGCCCCGACTCCCGGCGGGGGATATACGCGGGCCGTTTGCGCGCTCGAGCGCACCGTCTATTATAGAGTCAAAGACCGGAGACCCGCATGCCTAAGCGCACCGATATCAGTTCCATTCTTGTGATTGGAGCAGGTCCGATTGTCATCGGTCAGGCATGTGAATTCGACTATTCCGGTGTGCAGGCGATCAAGGCGCTGAAAGATGAAGGTTACCGGGTCATTCTGGTAAACTCCAACCCGGCGACCATCATGACCGACCCCGATCTGGCCGATGCAACTTATATCGAACCGATCACTCCGGAATTTGTTTCGAAAATCATCGAAAAGGAAAAGCCAGACGCGCTTCTGCCGACTATGGGCGGTCAGACAGCACTGAACTGCGCGCTGGAACTCGAACGGCTCGGCGTTCTTGAGAAGTACAATGTCGAGATGATCGGCGCTAAGGCAGACGCCATCAACAAAGCCGAAGACCGCAAGCTTTTCCGCGAGGCGATGGACAAAATCGGCCTAGAAAATCCGAAGGCCGTCATTATTTCCGCGCCGGAACTCAAAGACGAAAACGGCAAGCACAAGGGCTATGACCGCATTATGGGCCTCAAAGAGGCGATGGATGCGATTGATCAGGTCGGCCTGCCGGCGATTATTCGTCCTGCTTTTACGCTTGGCGGCACGGGCGGCGGAATCGCCAATAACCGTGAAGAGTACGAAAAGTTCGTTCGCTCGGGTCTCGCACTTTCGCCGGTCGCGCAGGTTCTCATCGACGAGAGCCTTCTCGGTTGGAAAGAATACGAGATGGAAGTCGTTCGCGATAAGGCGGACAACTGCATCATTATTTGTTCGATTGAGAATATCGACCCGATGGGCGTTCACACGGGCGACTCTGTCACCGTTGCCCCGGCCCTCACCCTGACCGACCGCGAATATCAGGTCATGCGAAATGCTTCGATTGCTGTTCTGCGCGAGATCGGCGTTGAAACCGGCGGCTCGAACGTGCAGTTCGCGGTCAATCCGGACACGGGCCGTGTCGTCGTGATTGAGATGAACCCGCGCGTCTCGCGCTCCTCAGCCCTCGCCTCCAAGGCAACAGGATTCCCGATCGCCAAGATCGCGGCGAAACTGGCGGTCGGCTATACGCTCGACGAACTCGACAACGATATCACCGGCGTCACGCCAGCCAGCTTCGAGCCGACGATTGATTATGTCGTCACCAAAATCCCGCGCTTTGACTTTGAGAAATACAAAGGCGCTGATGCCAGCCTGACGACGTCGATGAAATCAGTCGGCGAAGCGATGGCCATTGGCCGAACCTTCCAGGAAAGCCTTCAGAAAGCGCTGCGCTCAATGGAAACAGGTCTCGATGGCCTCAATGAAGTCGAGATCGCGGGCCTCGGCCAGGATGATGACCGCAATGTGCTCAAGGCCGCGGTCGCCAAACCATCCAAAGACCGTATCCGCACGATTGCGCAGGCCATTCGTTCGGGATTGTCGGTCGAAGAAGTTCACGACGCCAGCAAGTATGACCTCTGGTTCCTGCGTCAGATCTCAGAGCTGGTTGAAATGGAAACCACGCTTATGTCCGAGGGTCTGCCTGACGATAAGCTGGGCTGGACACACCTGAAAAGCATGGGTTTTTCTGACTCCCGCCTGGCTAAGCTGACAAATTCATCCGAGAGCGAAATCCGGCGCAAACGTCAGGATTGCGGCGTGTTCCCAGTGTTCAAGCGCATCGATACCTGCGCAGCTGAATTCGCGGCGAAGACCCCCTATCTTTATTCCACATACGAACAGCCCCTCTTCGGCCAGGACGAGCCAGACTGCGAAGCAGATGTCTCTGATCGCAAGAAGGTCATCATTCTGGGTGGCGGCCCGAACCGCATCGGTCAGGGGATCGAGTTCGACTATTGTTGCTGCCACGCTGCTTTCGCCATGGAAGACCTCGGCATCGAATCGATCATGGTGAACTGTAACCCTGAGACGGTCTCAACCGACTATGACACCTCTGACCGCCTTTATTTCGAGCCCCTGACCGGAGAGACGGTTCTCGAAATCATCCGCAAGGAAATGTCCAAAGGCGAACTTCTGGGCGTAATCGTACAGTTCGGTGGTCAGACTCCTCTGAAACTCGCACGGCTCCTCGCTGAAGAAGGCGTGCCGATTCTCGGCACCAGCCCGGACAGCATCGATCTTGCCGAAGACCGCGAACGGTTTACGCGTATTCTCGATGAAATTGGCCTCCGTCAGGCACCATCTGCCATCGCGCACTCGGAAGAAGAAGTCATGGCCGCAGCCGAGAAGATCGGTTACCCGCTCATGCTGCGCCCATCCTACGTCCTGGGCGGTCGCGCCATGGAAGTTGTCCGCGATGATGACGACCTCAAGCGCTATGTCCGCGACGCGGTGAACGTTTCGGGCGAAGAACCACTACTCTGTGACCGGTATCTGGCAGACGCAATCGAGGTTGATGTCGACGCTTTGTGCGACGGGACAGCCGTTCATATTTGCGGCGTGATGGAGCACATTGAGGAAGCGGGCGTCCACTCTGGCGACTCCGCCTGTTCCCTGCCCGCCTACACACTGCCGGTCAGCACAATCAATCAGCTCGAACGCCAGACAGCTGAACTCGCCATGGCGCTCGACGTGCGCGGACTGATCAACATTCAGTTCGCCGTCAAAGGCGATGATATCTTCGTTCTGGAAGCGAACCCGCGCGCCTCTCGAACTGTGCCATTCGTTGCCAAGGCAGTGAATTCACCAATCGCCGCCATCGCAGCCAAAGTCATGGCTGGCGAACCGCTGAGCTCCTTCAGCACGACCCTCAACGCCGCGCCACGCCGTGTCGCTGTAAAAGAAGCAGTCTTCCCATTCGCACGTTTCCCGGGTGTCGACCCGATCCTGGGCCCAGAAATGCGCTCAACCGGTGAAGTCATGGGCTGGGATGATGATTTTGGTTCAGCCTTCCTCAAGACTCAGATTGCGGCTGGCGTGGACCTGCCGAAATCCGGCCGCGTCTTCATTTCTGTGAAGAACTCGGACAAAACCGAGCTTGAAGCTGCCGTGCGGCAACTGGTTGAATTCGGCTTCGAAATTGTTGCCACATCCGGCACGGCCAGTCATTTTTCCAGCGCGGGCATCCCTGTGCGAACCGTGAACAAGGTGGCTGAAGGGTCACGCCATATCGTCGATATGATCACGGATGGCGAGATCGATCTGGTGTTCAACACGACTGAAGGTGCACAGTCGCTGAAGGATTCAAAATCCATCCGTGAAACAGTGCTCAAGCAACGTGTCCCATACTTCACCACGCTGGCCGCCTCCAAGGCAGCCGTCAAAGCAATCGAAATCCTCATGACCCGGGAACTTGAAGTTCGCGCCCTGCAATCCTAAGTGCTCCGGGCCGGACTTCTCCGGTAAATTGTTCCAGACTGGGGTGGCACATGTGCGATAGCTGGCAGAAACTTGCCAAAATGCGAAAATTGCGCATACATTGAAGTGTCACAAAAAAGCTGTCCAAGCTTTTCGTCATTGATCGTGATGGATTTCCTGAATGCAAAGAATACCTATGACCGCTGAGGGTTACGAAGCCCTCGACGCCGAACTGAAGAATTTGAAGACAGTTGAACGCCCGAACATTATCGCGGCGATCGCTGAAGCCCGTGAGCATGGCGACCTTTCGGAGAACGCGGAATATCACGCGGCGAAAGAGAAGCAGAGTTTCATCGAAGGCCGTGTTGCGGAGCTTGAAGATAAGCTTGCGCGGGCTGACGTGATTGATACGCGTCGCCTGAATGGTGACACGGTTAAGTTCGGCGCAACTGTCACCATTATGGATGAAGAAACCGAAGAAGAATCTTGTTATAAGATTGTCGGTGAAGATGAAGCGGATGTTGCCAAGGGCAAGATTTCCATCACCTCCCCAATTGCACGTGCCCTGATCGGCAAGGAATTGGAAGACGTGGTTGAAGTGACTGCTCCCGGCGGCGCTAAATCATACGAAATCATGAAGGTGGAGTTCCTCTAGGTATGAAAAAGTCCGACGCACTCGGACCTTCTGTCTGGGTTGCATCGGATGGACGGGCCGGACACGCCGCACAGGCGCTTGCCATCGCGCGAGCACTTGGCGAAATGTCGAGGTGGGTTCGGATCGCGCATATCAAGGGCAAGGGCCATCGCGCCAAGCCCATGGAGCTGACGCCGCAGGGGCTTCAACCCCTGCTCCCCTCCCGGCTCTGGTGGTCGCCTCTGTCTGCATTGCCACTGGAGCAACGCGAACAGTTCAAAGAGCCCTGGCCCACGCTGTGGATCGGTGCCGGGCGACGCGTTGCACCATATTCCAAACATGTCCGTTCTGCATCAAAGGGTGAGAGCTTTACCGTTCACCTGATGAACCCTCAGATTCCCCTGGGTGATTTTGATCTCGTGGTGGTGCCTGAGCATGATCAGGTCACTGGCGACAACGTCATTGAGACAGTCGGTGCACCTGTCTATTTCGCGCCGGAAATCGTCGAAGACACCCAAATGGCGTTTGCCGACCTCGCAGAGGAACCAGGTCTGCGCGTGGCTGTCATTCTGGGTGGCGACTCCAAAGCCCACAAGATGACCGAAGCAGCCTGCGCAAGCCTTGAGGCCAAGCTGGAAGACGCCGCCAGAGAGGGCGCTCGCCTGCGCATCGTCTGCTCAAGGCGTACGCCGACCCATGCGCGTGTTCGCTTCCGTGCCCTTGCTGAGCGTGTCGGCGCCCTCTTTTGGGAAAGTCCGGCTGATGGCACCAACCCCTATCTCGCCTTTCTTCTGTTTTCGGATGTGGCTGTTGTCACCGAGGACTCGTCGAACATGCTTTCAGAGGCAGCCTATTTCGGGCTCCCCATCCATATTGCCCGGTTGGAAGGCCACAGTGACAAGTTCGCGCGTCTTCACTCAACGCTGGTCGATCGCGGCATTGCCCGCTGGTTCGATGGCAAGCTGGAACGCTGGACCTACTCTCCTTTGCGAGAAATTGAACGCGTTGCGGATGTGATCGTGACCAGGCTGCTCGAACGTCATGCTCAGCCTGATTTCAAACCGTCCGACGGCGCGCGCATGGGTGATAGTGACCGGCGATAGACAAACGCGTCCGGCTTGCTAGACGAATACTAAGACTGCGCAAGAAGAATACAGTATAACATACTGTAGATTTTGATATTTTTCTTTGGCTCCAAGCTGATTCCGGTCTAGATTGCCCCCATGAGCCATTCGCATTCTCACGACCATCATGATCATCATTTGCATGAGCATCATGATCACGACCATGCCCATCATGGCGGCCATGGCGACCAGAACAAGGTCGGGATTGCCGCAATCATCACATTCACATTCATGTTCGCGGAAGTCGCTGGCGGACTGATCTCAGGCTCACTCGCGCTCCTCGCCGATGCAGCGCACATGCTGACCGATGCAGGAAGCCTAGCCCTGGCCTGGCTTGGCTATTCGCTCGCACGTCGACCTGCTGACGACGCCAGAACATTCGGGTTTTCAAGGTTCAAGGTTCTGGCCGCCTTTGTGAATGGCCTTCTTCTACTCGGGCTTGGTATCTGGATCATCGTTGAGGCGATCCATCGCGTCATCAGCCCAGAGCCTGTTTTGTCCGGCATCATGTTCTGGGTGGCGGTGATTGGTTTATTGATCAATCTGGCACTTCTGAAACTGCTGCATGGTGGCCATAGCCATCACGACCTGAACATGAAGGGCGCGATCCTCCATGTCGCTGGCGATCTTCTTGGCTCGGTCGCAGCCATCGCCGCAGCAATTATCATCTGGCTGACAGGCTGGACGCTGATCGACCCGATTCTGTCAGTCTTCGTTGCCTGTCTCCTGTTGATCGGCTCAGTCCCAATCATTCGCCGCAGCGCCCATATCCTGCTGCAGGGCACACCATCTGGCATCAACCTTCAGGACATTGCGGAAAGCCTTGTGCACAATCTCGAAAGTGTTCAGGCCGTCCACCATATGCACGCCTGGACCCTGTCTGGTGACGATCGCATGATCACTCTCCACGTTGTGCCAAAAGATCGTCAGCACGCGATCGATGTGATCCCTGAAGTTCGGCAAATGCTGAGCGATACATTCGGCATCGACCATGCGACAATTGAGGTCGATGTCGATCCGATTGGATGCGATATGGATCAGGGCACGTCACAGATCGCAATGGCTGTTGAATCCAGCAAACCAGCGAAATAGAAAAGATTGAAACGGAGTTGAGGTATTGAGGGGTTCAATATCCGTGAGGAATCCCCATAACAGTCTCCGACCAGATTTTAAGGAACGCTGACATGAGCGACGTCCAACACGAACAGATTGTTATTATTGGCTCAGGACCAGCAGGTTATACTGCAGGCGTCTATGCGGCACGCGCTATGCGGAAACCGCTTATCCTCGCCGGATACCAGCCAGGTGGTCAGCTGACCATCACAACCGAAGTCGAAAACTGGCCAGGCGACACGGAAGTTCAGGGCCCGGATCTGATGGTCCGCATGCGCGAGCACGCCGAAGCCATGGGCGCACGCGTCGAAGAAGACCATGTCAGCAAAGTCGACTTCCAGACCCGTCCTTTCAAAATCGAAACCGAGTCTGGAAAGCATTACACAGCCGACTCAGTCATCATCTCCACAGGCGCGCAAGCCAAATGGCTGGGCTTGCCGACAGAAGAGAAGTTCAAGGGTTTTGGCGTCTCAGCTTGTGCGACATGTGACGGGTTCTTCTATCGCGAAAAAGACGTCATCGTCATCGGTGGCGGCAATACAGCCGTTGAAGAAGCGCTTTACCTTACAAACTTTGCATCCAAGGTCACGCTGGTCCACCGCCGCGACAGCCTGCGCGCTGAAAAGATTCTGCAGGATCGCTTCATGAAGCATCCGAAAACCGAGGTGATCTGGAACAGTGTTCTGGACGAAGTCGTCGGAACGGATACCCCGCTCGGCGTGACGGGCGCGAAGCTGAAGAATATCGAGACTGGTGAAGTCACTTCACTCGATACACACGGCGTCTTCATTGCGATCGGCCACGCGCCATCGACTGAACTGTTCACCGGCCAGATCGAGATGAAAGACAGCGGCTATATCAAGACAAAAGCTGGCACGCCGCAAACCAACATCCCTGGCGTCTTCGCTGCAGGCGATGTCACAGACGAAACCTATCGTCAGGCTGTGACCGCGGCGGGCATGGGGTGTCAGGCTGCGCTGGATGCCGAGCGTTATCTGGCCGAGCTGGAAGACAGCCTCGAAACAGCAGCAGAATAAACTCAAATACACAAAATTAAAGGCAGGTTCCGCCCGAAAGAGCGGGGCCTGCACCCAATTCTTTCCCCACCCTCTGGTTTTGAAGTTGTCACGTGGAAACTCCACACGTGCAAAACGGAATTTTTTTTGTCATAGTCCGTAACCATAACAAACGCCCCAACGAGGGTAATAGGGAAAGAAATGCAAAACATTGGAAAACAGCTCGCCCTTGGTGCGAGCCTCGTGGCCCTGAGTGCCATGATCGCCCCTCTCAGTTCTGCCCAGGATGAGGACGCCTCAGAAGACCGTGTCTCCCGACTTGGTACGGTGACGGTTACCGCAACAAAGCGCGAGCAAACGCTTCAGGATATTCCTGTGGCCGTCAGCGTGGTAGACGCAGAAACAATCGAGAAAGCTGCTATACTGGACCTGTCCGACCTCCAGTCGGTTGTTCCCTCGCTTCGGGTGGATACGTTTCAATCCTCTGCACAGACCGCCTTCAAGATCCGCGGATTTGGCAATGGCGACAATAATGCGGGCGTAGAACCCTCCGTCGGCGTGTTCATTGACGGCGTTTATCGGTCCCGATCTGCTGCGGCGATTGCCGACCTTCCAAATATTGAGCGCGTGGAAGTTCTGCGCGGGCCGCAATCGACGCTGTTCGGCAAGAATGCCTCTGCGGGTGTCATTTCCGTGGTCACTCAGAAGCCTCAATTTGAGACCGAAGGCAGTGTTGAAGGTTCTGTCGGTAACTATAATCTCTTCCGCGCGTCTGGTGATATCACCGGTCCGATTACAGACACGCTCGCCTATTCGCTGTCCGCCAACTACAATAAGCGCGATGGCTATGCCACAGACCTCGCATCCGGGAATGATATGAATTCGCGCGACCGCTGGGGTGTACGCGGACAGCTGTTGTTCGCACCATCGGACGCTTTGGAAGTTCGCGTGATCGCCGATTACGATAAGATAGACGAAATTTGCTGCCTCGGCGCGAACGTCACATTTGGTCCGACAGGACCGGCTATTCAGGCGCTCGGTGGCCAGTTCGTTCCAGAAGATCCGTTCTCCTACGCAAACTATCTGACCTATATGCCGACGAACGAAGTCGAAAATTCCGGCATTTCAGGACAGGTCGATTACGACTTTGATTTTGCGACGCTGACCTCAATCACATCCTTCCGGAACTCAGAATACGTTCAGGATGCTGACGGCGATTTCACGAACGCTGACCTGCTTGGTCGCAACTTCACAAATACGCAGATCGACACTTTCACTCAGGAACTTCGCCTGTCCAGCAATGAAGGCGAAAAGTTCGACTGGATGATTGGCGGCTTTTATTTCGATGAAAGCGTCGATATCGACAATGAGCTGTATTACGGCACGGACTTCCGCGGTTATGCGGATATTCTGTCGGGCAACGGCTATGGTCAGGTCGAGGCTTTGCTTGGCCTACCCGTCGGCACAACCTTTGGTCAGGCTGGCCAGGGCTATACGGAGGTCTTTGGACAGGACAACACAGCCTGGTCGATTTTCGGGACGGTCGATGCCTATGTCACCGACAGGCTCACGGCGACAGTCGGCCTGAACTACACCCATGATGAAAAGAGTGCGTTTGGCAATGTCGTTGCGACTGACAGCTTCTCAGCTCTGGATTTCGTCTCGATCGGTAACAACGTCATTTATCAGACAGCGCTCGGACAAACCCTGGCTGGTTTTGGCATCAACCCGATGGACCCGGCACAGGTCGCAGCATTCGCGCAGGCCAATCCGGCAGCATTCGCTCAGATTCAGGCCGGATCACAGGCTTTTGCTGATGCCAATGACAGTAACCCTTCCGTCAACCCGCTTCTAGCACTTCAGCCGCTGCAATTTCTCCCGCCATTCGTGAACTTTCCGAATGCTGTCGAAGATGGTCAGAGCGAAGACGAAGCGGTCACCTATTCATTCCGGCTGTCCTACGATCTGAATGACTATTTCAATGTGTATGGCTCGGTGGGAACAGGCTTCAAGGCAACCTCCTGGAACCTGTCGCGCGACTCACGCCCGTTTGGTTCTGACATCGGATTGCTCAACAGTGCTGGCCTTGCTGTGCCGAACCTCACAGCGGGCACGCGTTATGCCGGCCCGGAAGATTCCACCGTCTATGAAATCGGCATCAAGGCACAATTTGATAACTGGCGTTTCAACCTCACAGCCTTTGATCAGGAGATTAAAGACTTCCAGTCTGTGGCCTTCACAGGAACAGGCTTTGCGCTGACGAATGCCGGTGTTCAGTCGTCTGAAGGTGTCGAAGTCGAGGTGAACTGGAGCCCGCTCGATGGGCTGAACCTTTATTTCGCAGGTCTGTTCATGGATCCGGTGTTCGATGACTATACCGGTTCACCGTTTGGTGATCTGACCGGCCAGACGCCACAGAGTATTTCTGACGACAGCTGGAGCCTTGGCGGCACTTATGACTTTACCCTGCCAGGCGGATGGGACGCCTATGTGCGCGGAGATTATCAGTCTGAGTCTCTGGCCTATCTGTCCTATGACTATTCAGATACAGCCCAGCAAAGAGAGATCAGTGTGTTCAACGCCTCACTCGGTGTCGAATCGCCGAACGGGATCCGTGTATCGGTCTGGGGGCGGAATATCTTCAACGATGAATATCTGATCGAGAGTTTCCCCTCCGTTGCGCAGGAAGGCTCAATCACAGGCTATCCGAACCAGCCCGCCACCTATGGTGTAACGGTCGCAAAAGACTTCTAATCCACAGAACTCAAACGAATTTATGGGCGTCCTTCGGGGCGCCCTTTTCTTTTTGATTGCATAACTCAGCCAATCAGATCATCATTTCTGCATGGATTGGGACAAACTGAGATCTTTTCACGCCGCAGCGGAAACAGGCAGCCTCACAGCTGCAGGCGAACGGTTGCGCATTAGTCAGTCAGCTGTCTCACGACAGATTGCCGCCCTTGAAGAAGGCGTGGGCGTTCCCTTGTTTCAGCGCCATGCGCGGGGCCTGGTGCTGACCGATGCCGGCATCAAACTACATAGCGCGACGACCGCAATGGCGCGCGCGGCCTCTGTTGCGAATAATGTCATCAAGGACGCCAAGGATTCGCCTCAAGGTGACCTCGTCGTCACCGCGCCGATTGCTTTCGGGTCAACCTGGCTGATTGAACGGCTGCATAAATTCACAGAACTCTATCCCGATATCCATCTGCATCTTTATCTGGATGACAGAGAATACGACCTCCTCAAACTTGAGGCGGAGTGCGCAATCCGTCTTTGGGCTGCTGACAAGGCTGACCTCATTCAGCGAAAGCTGATGTCCGTGAAGACCAGCCTTTATGCTTCTCCGGATTATCTCGAACAGTTTGGAACGCCCGAACGCCCCGAAGATCTCGATAACCACCGGATCATTGTTTATGGCGAGCAGATTTCTCCGATGCACGTCATCAACTGGGCCCAACGTGTCGGCAGGGATGACCGAGCGCCTCGCGACGCCAGTCTGACCGTCAACAATGTTGTCGGCATGGTCCGCGCCGCCGAAGCAGGCCTCGGTGTAGCTGACCTGCCGGACTATATGATCCCTGAACAGTCAAAGCTCAAAAAAGTCCTGCCCGGCATTACAGGTCCGCATTTCGATCTGTATTTCATCTATCCGACTGATTTGCGTAAATCGAACCGGATTGCCGCCTTCAGGGATTTCCTGACCTCAGAGATTTCTGCATTTAAAAACTCAACCGACTAAGCTATGCGTTTCAGCATATCACACACCCGCCAATGTGTGTTGTGTCTCGGGCGTTTGAACGTATGTTGAATGCATGCATGACGTCTCATCATGCAGCCTGATTTATCAGGCGTTTCCTCCCCGAGACACAACTTTCAACCGGGCGCCTTCTTGGCTGCCCGGTTTTTCTTTGCGCGGTGTTCGGGGATATCAGGTCAGAGCTTTCAACAGCTCAAGGTCAGCGACAAGACTATCCATATTCGTAGCTTTACGCGCATGAAACGCCGTCACCTGGTCTGCGCTCACGCCCAGACGCTTCAGTTTTCCCGGCTTATCCAGTCTCGCCTCAATAAGGCCGCGCAGGGCATCCCGCTGTTGCAGAGCCGTGTCGAACAGATCCTGCTCGTTTGAGATCAGAACCTCACCAGATTTCGGTTTATCAATCATCGAGGTGCCGATGCGTGCTTCCAACCAGTTCACCATCTCGCGGTGGTGATCAATCATGGGTGAGACCAGTGTCTCGGAGAACACAACCGGATTTTCGTTGATCGCCTGCAACGTCTCAATGAAGCCCTTGTTTCGCTGGATCGCGCCAGCAAACCCCTCATGTGGTCCGGAACCAAATTGCCTTTGAACGAAAACCAGAGATAGCGCCTCGAGACTCAGGCTATCATTCACACGGTTTATTTTCTGCTTACCGAGCTCGACACCGATCACGTCTGCAAAATGATGCACGGCGCTGTTCTGAGGGAAGCTTGCAGGGTCAAATTTGAAGACATCAACATTGTCTGCTCCGAACGCCTGATCGAGACGCGTGATTTCGCGTTGATAGTGCGGCCAGAGCACCCGTAGGTTCAGGCCGTCAGTCCGGCCATGCTTCACCTTTTGCTGAAACGCGCTTTGCATGAATGTGACAGGTGAGCGGGCATAAAAGATCGCGCGAGTTCCAGTGACATTCTGCTTCAGGAAAGCCGCCATATTTTCAAGAATGTCGACGTTCTTCTTTGTCGTCAGCATTTCTGAAGACAGGATCAGATGCTCTTTTGAAGACGTCCGACAGAGTTCGGCAATCTCTTCGAGCACTTGCACTCGCTCCTTCAGAAGCGCTGCGCGTTTCTCGCCATTCACCTTGAAATACTGAAACTTTTCTGGCTCGGTCTTGAAAAGCATTGCCAGCATCGGACTATGATGCGGACTACGCCATTCGACGTAGTGATGGTTTGGCATCTCGAGCCGTGACAGCGCCTTCTGAATGGATGTCGAACCGGTTTTATAACCACCGGCATGGATAATCGCCTTCATGTCAGCGCCTTCAGAAGTTCGAGTTTTTCAACGAGCGTCGCGATTTCATTGCCGCGTTTTGACATGACAGTTGAAACCGCCTCTGCGGAAATGGATTTGGACGATAAGTCATCCTGCTCCGACAAGACTTTTTCGAGAAGCTCATTCAGCGGCCGCGCATTGCGCCGGGCAAGCCGGATCAGGTCGCGCTCTTCAGAGATCACGACATCGCCTTCTTTCGGGGTTTCTGTCATGGGTTCACCGACGCGCTTTTCCAGCCAGTCGAGCATATCCTTGTGTTTCTCAAGAACAGGCCGCGTGAGGTCTTCGGAAAACACGACGCGGCCCTCGCCGATCTCATTCAGCGCATCGGTAAACTGCTTGTTTCGCAGCCGTGCGCCTGCAAAGCCTGTATGCACGCCCGATCCAAACTTGCGCTGCAAAAAGGCAAGCGCGACACCCTCCAGGCTCAGACCGTCATTGACGCGAACAATCTTCTTGTCAGGGATCCGAATGCCCAGACGTTGACCGAAATCCTTCACGACATTCTGGTCTGGAAAACTTGCCGGATCGAATTTGAAGATGTGCGTGTTTTCTTGCCCGAAATGTTTATCGAGCACGCTGATGGTTTTGCGATAATTCGGCCAGAGCCGATCAACATTCAGCTCGCTTATGCGCCCGGTTTTGATCTTCTGCTGGAATGAGCTCTGCATGAAGGAAACTGGTGAGCGAACATACATCACGGTTTTTGTTTCAGAGCATGTCTCTTTCAAAAACTCGGCGAGTCCCTGAACGATCTCTTCATTTCCGCCACTGGAGAGCATTTCCGCAGAAAAGATGATCTCGCTCTTGTCGGATGTCGAAATTGCTTCCTTCAGTTTGTCGCGCCAGAGATCGCGCTCAGCCACCAGTTCTTTTCGCGTTCGCCCCTCGACCTTGAACAGTGGGAAGTTTTCTGGGTCTTCGCGAAAAAGCAGTGGAAGAAGCGTATCGTGATGCGCTGTCTTCCAGGGCGCATATAGATGATTGGGCATGTTGAGCGTATGCAGCGTGCGCTGAATGGACGACGACCCCGTCTTGTCCATACCCGCATGAACGATTGCCTTCATCCTCAAACCCGACCCGTTACGCAACTCATTGTCTAACGGAGTAGCGGACCTGACACAAAAAGCAATCCGGCCTTCGCGTTCACAAAGGCCGGATCAGGAATTTGCTTATCTGTTTGACATCAGATGCTTGAGCGAAGCATCCAGGCCGTTTTCTGGCTGACCGTCATACGCTGAGTAAACAGGTCGACCGTTACGTCATCACCAATTTCGTCAGCCACATCGAGCGCCTTCTTCAGCGTCGCCGACAGCATGTCATGACCAGAAGCGAGATTTTCGATCATGGCCTCCGCATCGGGCTCAGAATTGTCTGGCTTGATTGTCGCATTCGCCAGGATGGCTTCCGTAGAGCCGGGCGCAAAGGCACCAATTGCACGGATGCGTTCCGCAATCTCATCAAGCGCCGTCCACAGTTCGGTATATTGCTCCATGAACAGATCATGCAGTGATTTGAACCGTGGGCCGGTGACATTCCAATGGTAGCCATGTGTCTTCACATACAGCGCATATGTATCGCCCATAACGGACTTCAGCGCGCTGACAAGATTGTCTTTTTGTTCGGTGGTCAGTGATGCAGCATTCAGCATATCAGTATCCCTTTCATATCCTTACGCGGTAGATATGGGATCAGAATTTCAAATGTGAAATTGATATTCAAACTAATAAATATAAATAATTTTTATACTTAAAACTCTGAGCATGGTGTGCTCAGAATACAAAAAAGCCCGCCGGTCAGGCGGGCTCATTGAATTGGGATAGACAGCTTATTTCAAGCTCGCGCAGAAGCGCTCAATGCGTTCCAGCGCCTTCTCCAGCACCTCCGTCGAAGTCGCATAAGACACGCGGAAAGCGGGTGACATGCCGAAGGCCGCGCCGAACACCACAGCGACCTGCTCTTCTTCAAGCAGTGCCGTAGCGAAGGCTTCGTCTGAATCAATCAACGTGCCTTTTGGTGAGGTCTTGCCAATCGTGCCAGCGCAGGACGGATAGACGTAGAACGCGCCTTCTGGCGTTGGGCAATGCAGACCCTCACACTTGTTGAGCCCCGCCACGACCAGATCCCGGCGCGCTTTGAACGCATCTGCACGGGTCTTCAGAAAGTCCTGCGGACCATTCAGCGCTTCAACACTTGCCCATTGTGAAATTGAGCATGGGTTCGAGGTTGTCTGGCTGATCACCTTACGCATAGCGCCGATCAGTTTTTCCGGGCCACCGGCATAACCAATCCGCCAGCCAGTCATCGCATAGGCCTTGGAGACACCATTCATGGTCAGCGTGCGCTCATACAGTTCTGGCTCGACTTGCGCGATCGTCCAATACTCAAAGCCGTCATAGACGAGATGCTCATACATATCGTCTGTCAGAATCCAGACCTGAGGATGTTTCAGCAGGACATCAGCCAACGCCCGAAGCTCGGCTTTTGTGTAGGCTGCGCCCGTCGGGTTAGATGGCGAGTTAAGGATCAACCATTTTGTCTTCGGCGTGATGGCCGCTTCAAGTGCGTCCGGATCCAGCTTGTAGTTCTGGTTCGGGCCGCACTCGATCGACACGGGCTTACCGCCGCACATGATCGCCATTTCCGGATAGCTCACCCAGTAAGGTGCTGGAATGATGACCTCATCACCCTCGTTCAGTGTCGCCAGAAACGCATTGAAGATAATCGGCTTTCCGCCTGGTGCGACGGTGATCTGAGACGGCTTGTAGGTCAGCTCATTGTCCCGCAGAAACTTGGCACAGATCGCCTCTTTCAGCTCAGGAATCCCATCGACTGGCGTGTATTTCGTTTTGCCATCGCGGATCGCCTGAATCGCAGCTTCCTTGATGTTGTCAGGCGTATCAAAGTCCGGCTCACCTGCGCCCAGACCAATCACGTCCATGCCAGCGCGCTTGAGTTCCATGGCTTTGTTGGAAACGGCAATCGTCGCAGACGGCTGAACCCGATTTACGGCGTCAGACAGGTGCAATTCGGACATGATCTTTCTCCCGATTAGAAGTCGGGGGCGGTTTATACCGATATGCTCAACTTGACCATTGGTTTCGGGCAAATTCTTTCCGGAAGCGGACGGAATGAATGGCGGTTCAATGGTTGCGTGGGCTCCGACCGGAGAAAACGGCAATCAGCGCTGCCAGGCTGGCAGCCCATGGCAGGATGATATGTGGCTCAACGCGAAAGCCCAGAGCCACAATCACGAGCGAAGTCATAACGAAGACCACCGGAAGGCCAATCAGGGATAAAACAACCGCCCGGGAAAAGAAGAAAATCATTCTCCGTTTCCGATGGGCTTGCGAGCTATCAGGAACACCGCAGCGCCCTTTTTCGGTTGCCATTGATGGACAAGATCAAAACCCTGCCCGGTCATTTCCGATATCAGACCTTCGCGGGAAAATATGTTCACGTGAGGCGCTTTTCCAAACGCCCGAGCAATCGGAAGCGCGAGCTTCCAGAAGCCCATTTCATCAAGACAGGCCGTACTGGATACGAAAACGCCGCCAGGCTTGAGCACGCGATAAACGCGAGACATGACAGCTTGCGGATCGCGGACCAGATGCAGGATGGAATGCCCCATCACGACATCATACTCGCCTTCGCGATCGGGCAGCTCAGTCAGATCCGCACGCACGAACAGAACATTGTTCGCCTGCGCCGCAATCGCTTTTCTTTCGGCAATCGCAATCATTTCACCGGATATATCGCTCGCGACGATGTGTTTGACGAACGGTGCATGCGCAATGGCCGTGGAACCTGTTCCGCATCCGAATTCCAGAACCAGAGACTCAGGCGTGAAATATTCTCGCGTCATCTCCAGCTTTTGTTGATAGGCCGCTTCGTCGGCGACCGGCTTTTGCGCGTATTTGACGGCAATCTTGTCCCAGAAGCGTTCGTCCTGGTTGGTTGAGGGTTTCATCAAAGGGTTGGGCGGGGTGTGGAGTGCTTGCATTGTCATGAGACAAAAATAGCAACAGACAAGCTATACATAAATTGCGGAAATGTGTTGATCTGCTATACAAATATCCATGAACTGGGATGCTGCAGATTTCGACTGGAACCAGGCACGTGCCTTTCTGGCCACCGCTGAAGAAGGCTCGCTTTCAGCCGCCGCACGCGCGCTTGGCGTTACTCAGCCAACCCTCAGCCGTCAGGTGAGTGCCCTGGAAGAAAAACTCGGCATTACGCTTTTCGAACGCGGCCCACGCACCATGAGCATTACAACAGCCGGGCTTCAGGTGCTGGATCATGTTCGCGCCATGCATGACGCTGCGACCCGCATGTCGCTGTCGGCATCCGGTCAGTCACAAATCATAGCGGGCATGGTGCGGATCACCACCACAGACACCACAGCATGTTACCATCTCCCGCCCATTCTGAAACGGTTACGCGAACGCGCTCCCGATATCGAAATCGAGATCAGGACATCAAATCGTTTGAAAGACCTCATCAATCGCGAAGCCGATATCGCCATCCGGCATGCTCGCCCGCAGGAGCCGGAACTGATCGCCAAGAAGATCGGCTCCACTCATGCCGGGCTTTATGCCTCGACCGGTTTTCTTGACCAGGTCGGCCGCCCGCAAAACCTGTCCGAAATCCAGAAGCTCGACTTTCTGGGCTTTGAGACGCGCGACACGCTGATCCCGCATCTCAAACAGCTTGGATTACCGCTGACAACCGCGAACTTTCGCTACACTGCGGACAATGGCATGGCCAGCATTGCCATGGCTCGGGCGGGCCTCGGGATCGCTATGCTGATGGCCAGTGAAGCCGATCAGTTTACTGATCTTGAACCCGTCTGGCCCGATTTCGGGCCGATGGAGGTGCCGATCTGGCTTGTCACCCACCGCGAGCTGCACACCAGCAAACGCATCCGACTGGTGTTTGATCTGATCGGCGACATGATGGGCAGCCGCTAAGCGAGCACTCCGGCGATGCGCCTTGTTCAGGACAAAAGCTCAACCGATTTCGGAACCGGCTGCAATTCATGAATATTCTGCACGCACTCGCCAGCATAAAGCGCAACATACTCGATCATGGTCGCCTCGAGCTCAGGTGTGAGCGAGGATGGCGTGTATATCGGCTGCTCAAGCGACTGCCTCATAAGGATTGCTGCACGATCCACGGCATCCGAGAGTCCTGACACCAGCTTTTCGGCAGCATCCGTCATCGGCGCAAACGCATGGTCGCTCGAGTCCCGTGCACACCATTTTTTGACCGCCGAATTCGGAATGACCCGGTGCAGATCACGCCATCCGACACCAAAAAGGTCAGTGACAATCGTCTCAGTTGCTGTAACCAGCCGCCGTTTGAACTCTGGATGAGCCGAAGCTTCGGGCGATGCGAGAAAGCGTGTCCCGGCACAGACAGCATCTGCGCCTGATGACCGGCAAACTTCTGCGGTGTCTTTGTTGTGAATGCCGCCCGCTCCGCAGATGAGAGCGTCCGGAAAACACGTTCTCACTTTCGGCAAAAGCTCCGCAAGACGTTCCTCGCCGCGCAGATGCCCCCCAGCTTCATACCCCTGAACAATCACTCCGTCTGCCCCGGCACTCAGAACCAATTCGGCTTCTTCCAGACTTCCAATCTGAAACAGCACTAACTTTCCAGCATCCTTCAGCGCCGAGACGATCGCCTGATCAAATCCGTAAAAAAGCGTCACAACTTGCACAGATGACTTCAGACACGCCTCGACGTGCAATCTGGAAATCAAGGGCATAAGGAGGTTTGCGGCAAACGTTTTTCCCTCGAGCCGTTCTTCGATGCATCTCAATTCGGATTCAAAAAAGGCTGGTGGCAGATAACTCAGTGTGCCGAGCCCCCCCGCCTCGCTGACCGCCACAACCAGATCCTGTCGTGCGACACCGCCCATGGCACCCTGAAGAACGGGCTTCTCCAGCGACAGAAAATCACAAGCATCCACTCTGCCCCTCCACTGCAGACCCGAACTCAGTAAATCACGCAGGACAGACCGGGTCTAGCGAAGGCATTTCAACTCACCCAAGTGCTTTCGCCACCCGCTCAATCTGCTCGACGCGTGATGTCATCCTGCCTTGCGTAGCGGCCTCGACCCGTTTCAGAATGTCTGGCCGCGCTGTTTCAGGCACACCGCCGGGCTGGGCCTCCGGATTATATTCAATGCCGAGCCTGATGGCCGCTTCGAAGTCAGGGCCGAGCCGCTCGCGAAGCACACGGAAGCCGAAATCAATGCCAGCCGTCACACCGCCTGCGGTGATCCGGTTGCCGTCGATCACCACGCGCTCTTTGGCAAACTCCGCGCCGAATTTTGAGAGATGCTCGCCCCAGGCCCAATGACACCCGGCCTTATACCCTTTCAGCAACCCAGCCGCCGCAAGAATCAGCGATCCCGTGCAGACACTCGTCACATAAGTCGCTTGCTCGCCCTGACGCCGCACCCAATCGAGAACCTCGTCATCTTCCATAAGCTCCGAACAGGCAAAGCCGCCCGGCACGCAGATCATGTCATAGAGCGTCTCATCGGCCAGCGTCACATGCGGCAGAAAGCTGATCCCGCAATCGGCCTCAACCGGTTCCATCGTCTTCCAGACCAGTTTCACATCAGCATCTGGCATGCGCCTTAGCACTTCAGCAGGCCCCGTAAAATCGAGCTGGGTCATGCCCGGATAGATCAGAAAGGCAATTTTGAAACTGGCGTCAGACATGGCGGTACTCCTCTTTCGCCCCTTACCTACCTTAGGCGCCTATTGGCGGATATGACAAAAACATGTATATTTACGCCAATGTCGAAACGCATCGTCTTTCTCTTCTCTCATGAAGTGCAGCCTGTTGATGTGACAGGCCCCGCCTCCGCCTTCGCGCAAGCCAATGAATGCGCGGGCCTGAGTGATTTCTACCAGATGGAATTCGCCTCACCACATGGCGGCCCGGTTATCAGCTTTTCCGGCCTGCCCCTGCACACACAGGCCGTAGCCGATGTGCGCACGGACGGCATTGATACGCTTCTGCTTGGCGGTCACAAACCTATGGGAACGGTCGACCTTATCAAGGAAACCAGCGCGAAAGACTGGTTCAGTGAGGCCAGCCAGACGGCGCGCCGCTGGGGCTCAGTCTGTGGCGGCTCCTATATCCTCGCCGCATGGGGGCTGTTGGATGGATGCCATGTCGCCTCGCACTGGCGGTCGACCCGGCGCATCACCGAAGACTTCCCAGAGGTCAAAATCGACGCCGAAGCGCTTTACGTCTCCGAAGGCCGGTTGTGGACGTCAGCTGGTGTCACTGCCGGTATCGACATGGCCCTCGCCATGATTGAGGAAGACCTTGGCGCAGAGATCGCCGCCGCCGTTGCGCGCCATCTGGTCGTCTATATGCGCCGCCCGGGCAGCCAGTCGCAATTCTCTGAACCCCTTCGCCGACAGACATCCGCTGCCGCGCCTTATGCCACGCTGATCAACTGGGCGAAGGCCAATCTGAAACACGACCTGACAACAGATGCTCTGGCCGAACAGGCCGGACAAAGCCTTCGGACCTTCCAGCGCAAATTCAAGGAAAGCACGGGCCAGACGCCCGCCGCCTTTGTAGAGGATATCCGCCTCGACCGCGCCAAGGCCCTATTGTCGACCGGTGTGCCCCTGAAAACCATTGCAGAGGAAGTCGGCTATCTCAGTCCGGCTCAGCTTTCCATCGTCTTCAGACGACGGTTCGGCATTGCCCCAAGCATGTGGAAAACCGTTCATGGCGGCAGAGGTTAACTGCCCTGCTGCAACTCACCTAAAACATGGCCGCCAAAACCGACAATCGCGCCAAGACCTCGCCAGAGCTCATCCCGCAGCGAAGACAAACCGACAAACAAGACGAGCGACATCAAGAACAGGATCATTGCGAGCAGCCTCAGCCGCGCTTCCCAGCGGCCGGGCGCAAGTCGACTTCCAGAAAGCGCGCTGATCCCCAGGAATGCGAACAATGGAAAAATCTCGAGCATGTTCAAACGCCCTGTTTCGTTACAGGACAGCTCCCTCCGTCCCGTCGAATTAACTGCAAATTTCGTGCAGTCTTTCAGAAGAGCGCTCCGCAACGTGCAGCCTTTCCTCTCCAATACGTGTCAGCATGACCTATATCTGAGAGCCTCTGGCGCGTGACGCCGGAAACGAAGCGATATAAACCAGCACCATGGCTCACAATAACTCTGTGCCTGCAGCGCCCCAGGGCGTCGAGGTCATCAAAGACAATCTGACCCGCCTGCCCAACAAGCCGGGCGTTTATCGCATGTTCGGCAAGGACGGCGATCTCCTCTATGTGGGCAAGGCGAAGAGCCTCAAGAACCGCGTTGGCAATTACGCCAAAATGGGTGGCCACACCCAACGTATCGCGTTGATGATCTCCCTCACGGTCTCGATGGAGTTCGTCGTCACCGAAAGCGAGACCGAAGCCCTCCTCCTCGAAGCGAACCTCATCAAGCGGCTCAAACCCCGCTTCAACATCATCCTGCGCGACGATAAGAGCTTCCCCTACATCCTCATCCGCCGCGACCATCGCGCGCCGCAGGTCGTCAAATATCGCGGCTCCAAGAAGATCAAAGGCGAGTATTTCGGCCCCTTCGCCTCGGCGAATTCCGTGAACCGAACGCTCGATACGCTGCAGAAAGCCTTCCTCCTGCGCGACTGCACTGACGCTGTCTTCGAACAGCGATCCCGCCCCTGTATGCAATACCAGATCAAGCGCTGCGCCGGGCCTTGCGTCGATCTCATTTCGGAACGTGACTACCAAAAGCTCGCAGATCAGGCGGCCGACTTCCTGCGCGGCAAAGTGGTCAGCCTGCATGAACAGCTCGCCACCGATATGGAGGCCGCCTCCGAGGCGATGGAGTTTGAAAAAGCCGCGGCCCTGCGCGACCGGATCCGCGCCATTGCCGCCGTGCGCGCCAGCCAGGATATCAACCCCGAAGGCGTTGAAGAGGCCGATGTCTTCGCCGTTGCGCAGGATGGCGGCGTCTCCTGCGTGCAGGTCTTCTTCTACCGTTCGGGCCAGAACTGGGGCACCAAAGCCTATTACCCGAAACACGAGAAAGACTCCTCAGAGGCCGATATTCTCGCCGCGTTCCTTGTCCAGTTTTACGACGAGCGCCCGCCGCCAAAGCTCATCCTCACCTCGCACACGCCTGACCAGTCCGCCCTGATTGAGGAGGCCCTCGCCCTGCGTGCCGACCGCAAGATCGAGATCCGCGCGCCCCAGCGTGGCGGCAAGCGCGAGCTTGTCATGCAGGCGCTCAATAATGCGAAAGAGGCCCTCTCCCGCAAGCTCGCCGAAACGGCCAGCCAGGCGCGCCTTCTGGAAGAGGTGAAAAAGGTCTTCGAACTCGACGAGACCCCGCGCCGCATCGAGGTCTATGATAACTCCCACATTCAGGGCACGAATGCCGTTGGCGGCATGGTCGTCGCGAATGCGGAAGGCTTCGACAAGAAGAATTATCGCAAGTTCAACATCAAGGATCAGGACCTCGAACCGGGCGATGATTATGGCATGATGCGAGAGGTCTTCCGTCGGCGTTTCTCGCGCCTGATGAAAGAGGCGGATGTGAACGCCGAAGAAACCCATGCCGGTCTCAATGTCGAGGAACGCCGCAAAAAGCTGAAAGCCACCGAAAACTATCCTGATCTGGTGCTAATAGACGGTGGCCTCGGCCAATTGAATGCCGTGCTCGAGGTCTTCCGTGAAATCGGACTTGTTCCCGATGACGTGACGCTCGTTTCCATCGCCAAGGGGCCGGACCGCGACGCGGGCCGCGAGAAATTCTTCCGCCCGAACAAGGCGCCCTTCATGCTGCCCGAGACGGCGCCCGTGCTCTATTATCTCCAGCGCCTGCGCGACGAGGCACACCGCTGGGCCATTGGCGCGCACCGCTCCAAACGCTCGGCTGATATCAAGAAAAACCCGCTGGATGAGATTGAGGGTATTGGCCCCGCGCGGAAAAAGGCGCTGCTCCACCGCTTTGGCTCAGCCCGCGCCATCTCCCGCGCCAAACTCGCCGATATTGCCACGGTCGATGGCGTCAATCAGGCCCTTGCCGAGCGGATCTACAACTTTTTCCATGGGAGTTGAGGGACAATGCCGCGTTTCCAAACAGACTACAATTCCTACCGAAAAGTCGCATTTCTAGATGCGAATATCATTCTTGAGTGCAAGTCGCTGGACTCATTGCCTTGGGAAATTCTCGACCCAGATGGACCGATCCTATTGGTGGTTTCACCAACGGGGATGTCTCAGATTGATGCACTCAAACGTGACGGTAGAATTGGACCTATCGCTAGACAATTCAATAGGCTGATTTCTCCATTTGCATCGGGCGGAAAGCCGATACCGATAAAGCGCTCAAACCCATGTGTAGAGCTCGCACTTTCGTTCTCAAATCGGATACCTTGGGCCGATCATGATGACCTAGATCCAAACGATGGCGACTCTAAAATTGTGGCTGAAATCATCCATGCTCGAGATGTCGAGCACCACAGAAAAGTGTTGGTTAGTTACGATATCAAGCCCATTGCGCTAGCAACAGGTTATGAGATTCAGACAATTCATGTATCGGAAGATTGGCTAAAGCCACCCGAGCCCCATCCCAAGGACCGCAAAATCCAACAGTTGAAGGCAAAACTTTCAGCGCATGAAAAAAAAGAGCCAGCGTTCGAAGTTTCCGCAGAAATGCATATCGCTAAGAACTTTAGGCTCGTTCAAATAACAGAAGCAACAACTGAACAGAAAGATCAGATAGAAAATCAGATATTTTCTTCAAATCGAAAGAGGTCGCAATTTCGCGGAAGTGGAAGGCTGCAGATTCCACCGATTTATCACGATCAATCTTATGATGAGCGATATGAAGAGTACACACGTAAAGTTTCCGAGTTCGTGGACTCTTATTCCGAACAAATGGAAAAACTCCTGAACCAGGTTCAGGTCGAAATCAAAGTTACAAACGTCGGGAATGTTCAAGCTGAAAACCTTCTAATAGAGATCGAGTCGGTTGGAGGAACGTTGAACGACAGGTTCGTTTTCATCCCCCCGAAAGGACCAAGCGCTCCTGAGCCACGAGAAGAGTTTTATATCCCGCCGTACAAAACGATGGCAGATTATATTCCGTCACCAGTAGGTCGACACGAGTTCGAATATAAAGACTTCCCGTCCAACAATGAATTTGTCTCGCAAACCTGCCAAGATTTCAGAAAGGGTCAAATTCACCGCTTCAACGGCGTGTTTAGACCGCAAGTGAACAGCACAAATGATTTTCAGCTTAAAATTCGCGCCACGGCATCGAACTTCACTGGTGAGACTACTTTAACGAAGCGCTTTGATCTGCCGGTCATACGGATGGCTTTGGAGGAAGTTGTTGACTTGAGCAGTTTGAAGCTGAAACTCCCACTACCTATGCAGGATTTGATTGATGCTGAAAGGTTCGATGAAATTGACCTCGAAGCATTGGAAACTGATTATGACTGAAGCAAATGCGAAACTCCGTTTCGCGGTAGGGCGTGTTGAGTTTCGCCGCAGCCGTAGGGTGCATTAGGCGCACGCCGTAATGCACCGTGATCTCCCAAAGGTGGATTACGCTCCGCTAATCCACCCTACATCCCAAAAACTTATCCCACCCCATCAAAACACCCCCATACTCCTCTGCATGCTTGCCGAGGACACCTCATACACGCCGTTATCATCTGAGCCGATTGATCTGGCTCAGCGTCTGCGCGGCTATATTGAGGGTCTGTTCACCTCAGCCGACCGGGACAAGGAAGACCCGCCCTGGTTCATTTCTCTTTGTTCTCGTGAGGCGAAGCCTAACATAGAACGCACTCAAGGCTGCCACACTGAACTCAGTTCACAGCACCCCGACGAGCAAGGCGAAGGCGCAACACTTTCGACCCCGGGCTTGATCCGGGGGAGAAATCAGTACGAGCAATACATCAACGCCGGAAATGTCGGTTCCGCGCTGCGCGCTTGAACCGACCTACATTTCAAACTCATACATCTCTGTCGTGACGGATTTCTGGGCCTGCGGGCTATAGCGCGGACCGGAGATGTTTTCCGGCGCGAAAATCTCATCGAGCTGAGCGACGGTTGCCGCGTTGAGCTCAACCTCCATTGCGCCCCAGTTATCTTCGAGGTGCGCCATGTCTTTGGTGCCCGGAATGGTGACGATCTCCTCACCCTTGGCGAGCACCCAGGCAATAGCGAGTTGCGGCAGGGAACAGCCAACCGCGTCTGCAATCTCGCGCGCGCTGGCCACCAGCTTCATATTCTCGGAAAAATGCGGCTCAGCCACGCGCGGGAAATTGCCTGCCCGGCGAAGGTCGTTCTCCCAGTAGTCTTCCGGGTCGAGCGGAATTTGCGAGAACAGACCACGTCCCACAGGCGAAAAGGACACGAGCGTCGTTCCAAGTTCTTTGCACGCCTCGATGACCGCGATTTCGGGATTGCGCGCGATCAGCGAATATTCGGACTGCATGGCCGCAATCGGGTGAACCGCAGCAGCCTTACGGAGCGTCGGAGCGTCCATTTCAGAGAGACCGATCGTCTTGATCTTCCCCTCTTCAACCAGTTGTTTCATCGCGCCCATGGAGTCTTCAATCGGCACGCGCGGGTCCGGCCGGTGCATGTAATAGAGATCAATCTCGTCCATGCCGAGCCGCTGCAGGCTCGCCTCACAAGCGGCTATAATGCTTTCGGGCCGCCCATCGAGCGTCCGCTTGCCATCCTTGAAGCCGAGCACGCATTTACTGGCAAGCACAAACTCGTCGCGGCGTTTTTTCATATACTTGCCAATGCGGCGCTCGCTTTCGCCAAGGCCATAAAGGGTCGCCGTGTCGAAGAAATCATACCCCAGATCCAGCGCTCGGTTGAGGAGCTTGTCCGTCGCCTCGTCAGAGATGGGTGCGTTATAGACATGCACGATATTCATGCAGCCTAGGCCGACCGGGTTGACGGAAAAGGGTCCAACAGCGCGCTTTTGCATAAGGCCTCCTGACGCAGTGGGCACAGAACCGCCCGACCGCTTGCTCTGAATGTCAGTCCAGAACATGGGGCCGGAAACAGCGCTGGCCAACCCGTCAAAAAGAATTGAATCGATTTCTTTGTGGGATGGGCGCTACGCTCTCTAACAAAATGCAAAAAAGCCAAAACGGACTATGTTCGCACAGGCCCTTTGACCCTAGTTATCACTGTATGCGTAAACACCCACTGTTCTGGCTTCCCAATCTGCTGACGATCGCGCGCTGCTTTATGGCAGTGGGCGTGGCCTGGCTGATTTTCATGATCGCCGAGAAGGAAACCAGCCTCATCTCGCTGGTCCAGTCCGCCAGTGTGGATGCGCAAACCCGTGCCGTTCATCAGGATATGATTTCGGACTATCGCACCTTCTGGGGTGGCATGGCGCTGCTCTTGTTTCTGGCGTCTGCAATCACAGATTTTCTGGACGGATTTCTGGCACGGCTGTGGAATGTGGAGTCGCGCTTTGGGCGGCTGCTAGATCCGATCGCCGACAAGCTAGCCGTGGGCTTTCCACTCCTCGTTATTGCCGGGATCAGCAATTGGGCACTGCCGATTGCGCTTCCGGTATTTGCCATCATCTTTCGCGACCTGCTGATCACCTTTCTGCGGTTTGCCGGGCTCGGTGCCGGCCGTATGGCTGTAAAGTTTATCGCCAAGCTGAAAACCTTCCTCGAAATGGTGTTGATCGTCGTCTTCCTGTCGCTTCTGGCCTTCATCAAAAGCGGCAATGCCAATCTCAGCCATTATCTGACCCTGTGGACGATCTGCCTTTGGGGTGTGGCGGCGGTGTCCGTTTATACGGGCACGATCTATCTGGTGGGGCTGTTCGGCAAGCCGAAGCATCAACCACCCGAGCCCGAACCCATGATGATCGAAGACTGAGTTTCCTGCCTTCTTTCTGTCCCGAATTCCTGTAATAAAGAGACCATGCTGAACACATCTCCTCGTCTTCCCGGTGAAGCCCGCCTCAAATATCTCGATGCGACATTCAAAGTGCTCGAGACAGGTGATTTCGTCGTCTGCGCCATCACTGGCAAAAAAATCCCGCTTCCAGAGCTTCGCTATTGGAGCATCGACAAGCAGGAAGCCTATTACGACGCGGTTGCCGCCAATCAGGGCATGCTGACTGGCGAAGCGGAGAGCTAAGGAGATGAAGCCCGTGCTGAAACTGTTTCTTCTGCCGCTCGTCTTTGGTGTCTCGAGCCTTCCGGGCATCCCTGAAACACCGGCCACGGTGACCGAAACGGCTGTCACGCCGAGCTGCAAAGCCGGCGCCCTCACGCAGGGCGGACTTCTTCTATGCCACGGAGAACCTGGAACACTGGTCCGCATGAATGGCAGCGCGGTTGCCAAATTCGACGAGACAGGTCGTGCAAGCGTGGGGCTTCAACAGCATTCACCGACCAGCTTCACGATCACACTTCAGGAACAGGGCACGACGATCTCTGAAGACATCACCATTGCCGAACGCAATGACGAATATCGCACGCTCACCGGTCTCGACTGTGACAAGGTGGATGCGCGCACTCAGGAACAAAAAGACCATGCCGGTCGCTCCTGGGTAAAAAAGCAGGATGCCTGGGTGAAGTTCAATGACGGCCCTGGCTTTTTCGATGGCGCAATCAAGCCAGCTGAAGGCCCGACATCTTCCCCATTCGGCCCAACCCGCAAATATACAGGCGTCTCCAAAACATCCGGCGAAAGCTGCGAGAGCACGTCTGTTCACCGCGGGCAGGATTTCGCAACGCCGGTCGGTACGCCAGTTGTCTCACCAGCCGACGGCGTGATCATTCTGGCAGACCCGGACCTTTATTATGAAGGTGGCTCCGTGTTCGTGGATCACGGCCAGGGGCTGATCTCTGTCTTCATGCACTTGTCATCGGTCGATGTCGAAGACGGTCAGGTTGTCACAGCGGGTCAGCAGATCGCCAAAACAGGCAATACAGGCCGCACAACCGGCCCGCATCTGCACTGGGCAATCAAATGGCGCAACACCGCCAGCGATAATCGCGGCGATGATTTCTATATCGACCCGGCGCTTCTGATGGATGGACTGAAGCTTCCAGGCTGACGCTTACGGCACAATAATTGTTGCGCCGGTGGTCTTGCGTCCTTCAAGATCGATATGCGCCTGCGCGACATCCTTCAGCGCATAACGCTGGCCAATCTCCGCCTTGATCGCACCAACCTTCAGCGCGCCGAAAACAGCCGCTGCGGCCCTGTCGAGATCTGCGCGCTCTGCCGTATAGTGAAACAGCGTTGGCCGCGTCATCATGAGCGAACCTTTCTGCTGTAGAACCAGCGGCGCAATCGGTTCGACTGCTCCGGAAGCGTTACCATAAGTGATGTAAAGCCCGCGCGGACGCAGCGAATCAATGCTGGATGCAGCACTGTCTTTCCCGACACCATCAATCGATACATCCACCCCCTTGCCGCCTGTCAGCTCTTTCACGCGGGCTGGTACATCTTCTGATGAGAGGATTACATGGTCGCCGCCATTCGCCTTGACCAGCTCAGCCTTTTCATCGGTCGAGACCACGCCAATCACAACAGCACCAAGCGCCTTGGCCCAGCGTGTCGCGAGTGTACCCACACCGCCCGCAGCCGCCCAGATGAGCAGCTTGTCGCCGGGCTGAACCTTGGCAATTTCGAACAACAGCATCCAGGCCGTCATGCCTTTCAGCATCAGGCACGCTGCTTCTTCTTCTGAAACACCCTCCGGCACCTTCACCGCTTTCGCCACTGGCCCCTTCACATGGGTCGCATAGGTTCCGCTGAAGCTTGAATAGGCGACGCGGTCGCCGACAGAAAACTCTGTCACGCCCTCACCGAGCTTGATCACACGTCCTGCGCCTTCAAACCCGGGTGTTGCAGGCAGTTTTGCTGGATAGAGCCCTGAGCGGATATAGGTATCAATGAAGTTGAGCCCGATGGCTTTCTGCTCGACCAGAATCTCACCAGGGCCAGGATCACTTATCTGAATTGTCTCAAGTTTGAGGACATCAGGCCCGCCATTTTTGTGGATGCGGATAGCGCTAGCTTGGACCATTTGAACAGCTCCGGGACTCAGTGTTGGATATAGAAATGACGAAACCATACCTTCTCTGCGGTGTCGATGAAGCAGGCCGTGGTCCCTGGGCCGGACCGGTCTGCGCGGCGGCTGTGATCCTTGATCCGGACGCACCAATTGCCGGGCTTAACGACTCAAAAAAACTGACAGAGAAAAAACGTCTCGCGCTTGAAACCGAGATTATGGACAAGGCGCTCAGCTGGGTAGTGGGTTGGGCAACGCCCTCTGAGATTGATGAGCTGAACATCCGGCAGGCGACGCATCTGGCCTGGCTCCGGGCGATTGATGGGCTGCAGATTGCGCCAACGGAAATACAAATTGACGGGAATGATCTGCCGAAAGGCCTTCCCTGCCCTGCCCAGGCCATCATCAAAGGCGATGGCAAGGTCGCCGAAATCTCAGCCGCCAGCATTCTTGCCAAAACGGCACGCGACAGGTTGATGGTCGAGCTGTGCGACACCTATCCTGGCTATGGGTTCTCAAAACACAAAGGCTATGGCGTGAAAGCCCATTCAGACGCGCTCGTCTCTCTCGGCCCGTGTGCCATTCACAGAATGAGCTTCAAGCCTGTCGCCGAGGCCGCCAGACGGGTGGCCTAATCCGACGGCACTTCGCTTTTCGGAACATTCTCAATCTGCACACGGACGGGCGCCGAATTGCGGAAATTGATGTCGCGCTGCGGGAATGGAATCTCGAGATCATATTTCTCGAGCGCGGTATGAAGCGCCCAATAATAGTCGGCCTGAACCTTGGCCGGACGCGCAACAGCCTCATCCTTCAGCCAGACGACCAGTTCGAAGTCGAGCGCAGAATCGCCAAAGCCTGTCAGCCAGACCTGAGCCGAACGGCCTTCAATCTTGCTGAGCGTCCACTCGACCTCAGTTGCCGCTTCAAGTCCCGCTTTGCGGACGACATCCTTGTCAGACCCGTAGGCGACGCCAAACGGCACACGAATTCGACGTGCAGTTTCCTTTAGCGTCCAGTTGGTGACGCGGGATTTGATGAACTCTTCGTTCGGCACCAGAATGTCGACATTGTCATTCGTGGTGACGAGCGTAGAGCGGATATTGATCTCTTTCACCACGCCATTGAGGCCGGACTGAAGCTCGATGAAATCGCCCACCTTCACCGACTTCTCAAACAGAATGATGATGCCGGACATGAAGTTCGACAGAATGGCCTGAAGGCCGAAGCCAACACCAACACCCAGAGCGCCAGAGAAGACCGTCAGGGCCGTGAGATTCACACCGACCGCATTCAGCGCAATGATGACCGCCAGGATCATAACACCAATCTTGGCAAACTGCCCCAGAAGACCGGCCATACTTGGCGTGAGGCTTTTCGATCCCTTGAGCTGTGACTGCGCCGCGTCGCCAATAATCCGTCCGATCCAGAGGGCAAGCCCAGCCACCACAGCGCTGGTCAGCACACTCAGCACGGAAATACGAACGCCGCCGACTTTCATCGCCATTGTATCGAGGGCCTCGGTCGCCGGTCCGGTTAGTCGGAGGATGTAAAGTGCGGCAACTGTCCAGGCGAGCACGGCCAGAACGGTGGAAAACAAACCATCCTTCATGTTGGCGGAAATGACCCGAACAATGATCCACGCATTCAGAAGGCTCGCCGCAATCCGCAGCCCTTCATAGGGTAGCTCCAGCACCTCAAACAGGACGTTCGCCAGCCAGAGAAGAATGACCGAAATAATGGGCCAGATCACTTTGGACAGCGAATGATACAGACGATAGAGAAAGTTCGAATTGTCCCGATCGCTGGCCAGTTTTTCGAACTGTTTGTGCGGTGCACGGGACAACAGAAAACCAAGAAGAATGGCCGCAATAATCGCCAGAGCCTGCCAGACGGCCGTAATGGAGAAGGCCTGATCGCGGACGACATCAATCAGCTCTGTCGCGCGTTCCTGAAGGTCGGTAAGGCTCGGAATGGAATTCAGGCCTTCTGTTTCGACAATATCATCGCCTTCTTGCAGATTGATCAGAGCCATTTGAGCCTCCGGAAAATATACAGCTGAAATCCCATCAGCACGACAAGAAGCCCGACGGTGATCCAGAAGGCATGGGAATTATCAACTCCGGGCATACCGCCAACATTGATCCCCAGAAGACCGGTAATGAAACCAAGCGGGAGGAAAATCGCGGCAACAATCGATAGCAGATACATGGTCTTGTTCGACTGGCTGGCCGCGCGGCTATCCAGATCATCCTGAATCAGCATGGCGCTTTCTTTAGAGACATCCAGATCACCCAGATAACGGTGCAGCCGCGCAATCACTTCGCGCACATCACGTTTGTTGTTTTCACTCATCCAGTCTGGTGCTTCCCGACCGATGGCAATCAGGGCTTCATGCTGTGGTGACATGTGGCGTTTCAGAGCCAGACAATTGCGCCGGATGACAGCGATATCATCGAGCGCCGCATCAAAGTCATCTTCAAGGTCGAGTTGCTCGAGGTGATCAAGCTTTTCATTCATGTCGAGAATAGCGTTGTTCACCTTGGCGACGAGCTGCTCCATCAGCTCTGTAACAAGGCTCCCTGAGCTTTTTGGGCCATGACCTTGATCAATCATCGCCAGAATGTCCCGCGGCGTCTGAAGCCGTCGCCGACGAAGCGTGATGACACGGTTTTTATCTGCCCAGACCTGCATGGCGATCATGTCTTCGGGCTTGGCGCCTGGGTTGAAGTTCACCCCCCGAAGCACAGCAACCAGCGCGTCACCTTCATAAAAGGCGCGCGGTTGTGTTTCATTGCTCACCAGAAATTCGACTGTCGGCTCGGGCAGACCGAGGCCTGTTTCCAGCCATCGGGGAACAGACGAATTGGTGCGATCAAGATGAAGCCAGATAAACTCATCAGGATGTGCTGGCGACCAGTTGACAGCTTCGTCCCAGTCAATCTCTCGCGCGGTGCCTTGACCGTTCATGACACGACCGAACAGGAGGCCGCTGGCCGCATCGGTCGTGCTGTCGGTGATGTTATCTGTGAGCTGTGTCATGGCTTACAAAGCTATGAGGTTTGCAAGCCTTGGCAAGCGAAAAGACTGCTTTTGGCAGTCTATTTGCCGGGATTACTTCACATCGCGTCCAGGTTCACCAACTGGCGGAATAGGACCGGGCACTAGGTCCGGGATAGGATCTGAGGCCAGTTTGTCGCGCAGATAGGCAATGGCCGCTTCGAGCTGCGCATCTTTTCCCAGATAGGATTCATGCGGCAAATTCTCCACCTCGATATCCGGCGCAACACCATAACCTTCAACCAGCCAGCGGCCATCCAGACCATATTGTGCATATTCGGCCACACGCGCCTGACCGCGGTCGGAAAGCCGGTTTCTGTCTGAGAGCCAGATGCCTGCGCCCGCCGTGCGCGTACCGATGAGAGGCGCGAGGTCGAGCGCCTTAACGCCAGCAGAGAAGGTTTCCCCGTCAGAATAGGTGCCCTCGTCAATCAACACGACTAGATGTCCACGGAAAGTTTGCTGCATATTCGTATAAACGGGACCGCCTTCCAGTCCGCCCCAGAAGGCCCAGGCACGACGGAGAAGCGTTGCAATGATCACGCTGTCGACATTGCCTCCGCGATTGCCGCGAACGTCAATGATCAGACCGTCCTTGTCGAAATGCTCGTAGAAATCGCGCACAAAGCTTTCGAGATCGCCAGACCCCATGGCCCGCAAATGCAGATAGCCGAATTCGCCATCCGTTCTTTCCGCCACGGCCTTGCGATTGCCTTCCACCCAATCGGCATAGCGAAGCCCGCTGACACGTCCGCGGGACACCGGAACGACAATCTCTTTGAGCTTTGTTCCAGACCGCGAATACTCAACCAGAATCTGATCGCCCGCTGTCATCATCAGGGCATCAGACAGGTCGGCAAGTGAACCGACAGACTGGCCATTGACTGACTGGATGACATCACCAACCTGAATGTCGACATCCGGTGAGCGGAGTGGTCCAAGCGTGTTGGGAAGGTCCGCCTCACCATTATAAATCGTGTCGACCCGTAGTCCGCCCGACACTACGGAATATGTCGCGCCAAGGAAGGCCGCTCTCCCACTCTCATCATCATCAGGCTGATCACCCTGACGGATCTGGCTGTGCAGAATACCAAGCTGGGCAGACATCTGGGCAAGCAGGTCATTCAGCTCTGCACGATGGCCTATACGGTTCGCCAGCGGCAGATAGGTCGCCCCAACGGCGTCCCAGTCGACATCCCTCAAACCCGGATCGAAGGCAAAATCCCGGTGAAGCCGCCAGGCATCATTGGCCATTTGTTCCCATTCGGACTTCGGATTAAGGCGCAACGACCAGTCGGAGAGACGAACTCGAGATGAGCTGGCATCAGAGGGAAAGGACTTATCCGGATGCACAAGCAGGAACTCAGCGCCAGAGCCCCGGCCGCGCATTACCAGCGCGGTTTTCAGATCCGCCGATAGCGAGAAACCATTTGCCCGCGTAACGAAAGTCGACAGTTCAATATCGTCAGGGTCGAACTTCACACGTTTGATCGTGTTATTTTCGCCCTCATCGCTCAGTACCAGCAAATGTTGTTCGGTTGCGGCCAGTTGACGATAGTCTCCGGACGGAAGCGGGACTTCCCAAAGGCGCGCAGACAATCCAGCGAAATCAATGTGCGTTTCAGCCGGCTTTTCTTCCTCATCGCCATCGTCTTCAGACTCGTCAGTCTCTTCCTCTTCGCTTTCGTCCTTTTCATCTGCTGACAGGTCGAGCTCAGTCTTTGCGCGGAAAGGGAAATCGGCTTCTTCATCCAGTTGAAGCGCGTAAATCTTGCTGCGATCATTGAAGGCCGGACCCATATTCCGATCGCCCCATGGCGACCCTGGTGACGCGTTGAAATGCCGGTCCGAGAGGAAATAAAGCCATTTTCCATCCGCCGAAAATGTCGGCGAATAGGACTGATACTTGCCAGACGTCATCGCATAGGTTTCGCGCGTCTCGGTATCCAAAACCGTTATCTGCGCCAGATCACGATTGTCATATGAGGTGTACGAAATATAGCGCCCATCAGCCGACCAGCTCAGATCATCAAAGCCATTGTCATTGCTGGACGGTGTCTTATCCACCTCAACGGGTGTCGCATCCGGACCCGACATGAAGAAGAGACGTCCGCGCTTATCAGAATAGAGCAGAGATGCGTCATGCGGCGATGGATAGATATTCCAGATATAGGTATCCGATGCGCTGGTAATGGCTTCACCCTCACCCACCCCATCAGCCGGAAAGCGCCAGATTTCGCCACGCTGTCCGCCATCCATGATGACGTAGACCCATTTGTCCTCAAAGCCCAAAGACGCTGAGCGCGCGCGATAGCCATCGGGTACACGATACTCGACGCGGCGACGATCCTTTGTGAAGGCGGTCACAAACTTACCACGTGCAGTGATGGTGGCACTCTTGCCAGATGGAGCGATCGAAACAGCCTCAAGATAGTTGAGTGGCTCAGACACCCATCGGTCGCGCTCATAATCGCCGTCACTCATCAGGAAGAGGTCGAGCTTACTCGTCGCTGAAGTGGCCAGATCATAGGTAAACAGATCTGCGCCGGACTGCCAGGCGATCACGCCGCCATGGAGATAAGGCGTTTTGATCAGGCCCGCTTCCGAGCTTGTTTCCTGACGGATGTCTGTTCCGGTTTCGGTCATAGACCAGATATTGTCGACACCGGACTTGTCCGTCACAAAATAGATGCGGCCCTGCCAGACCATGGGATGACGGATCGGCGCGCCGAAATCTGCTGCCAGACGCGTTGCTTCTTCATCACTGCCGAGCGTATAGCTCCATAGCTGCGCCATGCGGCCGCCACGATAAAGCACGGCATTGTCGCTAAAGAGTGACAAGCCGTACCGCGTGAAGAACAGCGTTTGCCCATCCGCGCTCAACGTCGCCTCATCAACATTCGCCAACGGGATATCTTCGGTCGCCCCGGTTTCCACATTCAGCTTGCGCAAAACCATAGGGATTGTGCCCGGCAGGTTGGTCGAGCGGTACAGAATGTGCGTATCGTCCAGCCATCCACGAACCGAAACGCCGCCGCCCTCAAACGTCACACGTTTGGGCGAACCACCTGTTGCAGGCATAAGGTAAATCTCGCCCGGTCCGTCATAACTGGCTTCAAAGGCGACCCACTGCCCATTCGGCGAAATACTCGGATTGCTCTCCAGCTCCTGGTGTGTTGTCAGCCGAACAGCCGTACCGCCCGTGCGGCCGGCACGCCATAAATCACCTTCGCTGGCGAAGATGACGGCGTCAGAACTGATGGCAGGATCCAGATAATAGCCTTGCGTCTGAGCCGTCGCAGTCAGACATGTGGATGCGATCAGGCTACCGGCGAAAGCGGACAGAAGTGTTTTGTGCATTGAATTTCCCGACTTGTTACAAACAGTTCAGGACGGTTCTGCGCCACAGGCAAGCCCCGGAAGATGACAAATCGTTGAGAAACCGAACAAGCTGCCGACCGGTCTATTTCACAGGGAAATCAAAATAGGTGTCCGGATAGGGCTCATTATTGAGCGTGAAGTGCCACCATTCTTCCTTGATGCCGCGAAACCCGTTGCTCAACATCACGGACTGGATCAGAGCACGGTTACCGCGCTGTTGAGCCGTTGGTCGCGGATCAGATGGCCAGGACAGCGGGTCAAACAGGTCATACCGAGACCCCATATCCAGTTCCTCACCGGTGCTGAGTTCGATAATGGTCAGGTCCATCGTGCTGCCGCGGGAATGCCCGGACCGTTCAGCAATATAGCCGAGTTCAAACAGGCGAGATTTTTCCACCTCCGGATAGTATTTCGCCTTCATTTTCTCATCATCGAGATCGCGCGCCCAGGCAGCGAAATCGGCGACCGCAGAAGCCGGTCGATAGCAATCAAAAACCTTGAGCCCCAGACCAAAACCCGACAACTCAGCCTGCACCTTTGACAGGGCCTCTGCCGCCTCAATCGTCAGATAACAGATCGGCGCGTCATAGCCGTCAATCGGGCGGCCGATGAAATTATCATCGCCAAAATAGCGCATATCCGCCTGCAGACCATGGATATAGGTCTGCGCGTTCACAAAGCCCTCAGGGCGATCAGCTGGATCAGTCACCATGTCACCTTCATCAGCATGAGAACAGGCGCAAAGCGCCATCATAAGGCTGGTCATCAAAATTCGACGCATCGGGCTGTCCTTTCAGAACACTCAACAGCACACCGGTCAGACTAACCTGATGCCGCTGCGAAAAGCAGCTCAGTTTTTAAGCGATCACCAGATTCGCCGTCGAAATCCGCCATTCCGCGCATGAACTTCTCAACCGCGACGCAAAACCCATCAATTGGTTTGTCCGCTGGATTACCGACGAGATCAATTTCAGCCACAGTCATCCCATTATCAATGAGCTCTGATGACAACGCCTGCCAGTCCTCGGTTGTCGCGGACGAGCGCGGCGATACGTCAGAATTTTTGCCCGAGACGAGCGCGCGAAACACTGAAGTGGCCAATACGTTCAACCCCTCAACCGTCTCAGGGTCGTCCATGTCAGGTGGCGTACCGAGTATGAAAAAATCTCCGCATTCCTGATCGCCACCTTTCCCGGAAACCGTCACCATCAGGTCCGCATAGGCGTTGAGATAGGTCGTCATCGCATCAGGCGTTGCCTTGCGGGCATTGTCAGCCTCCCGCCTGCGCAGTGTCATTGTGAAGTTTTGAGATAATTCACGCGCCTTGGCAGTCGATCGGACCGACGTCACCGACTGCAGGTATTGATCCCAGTCGTCCGGATAATGCGTTTTGAACAACCGGTTTAACTCGGATTTCTCGAGCAGCTCAGTTTCAATATCTGCGCGCGATGGACGGTTTTTGAATTGATCAGCAACCAGTTCGCCGAGCGAAAACCCGAGAACCGCGCAGATGACCAGGACGATTCTCCGTGTGTTTTCCGAGAACCGCTGGCCGACAAACGCACCTATTCCCGCACCAATCCCGGCCCCTAAACCGCCACCGATTGCAGCGATCACGATCTGCCCGATATCCATAAACCTACCCCTGAATGTTTTTGAAACTCCCGCTGACAGCGATAAGTAGGTTCAGATTTCACGACAAGAATTACCGCTGGTTTTTCGGTGTTTTCCCGGTCAGTTCTTCCATGGATGGATTGCGCAGCAGAGCCTCGATTTCGTGAGGCTTCATTTCTTTCCAACTGCCTTCCGCCAGACCGCCCAGTTTAAGCGCGCCAATGCGGACCCGGACCAGATCGATCACGCGCAATTCGACCAGATCGCACATGCGCCTGATCTGACGATTGCGTCCCTCGGTCAAAACGAATCGCAGGGTCTGACTTTCCATCTTATAGACGCGCGCCTTTTTGAGCTTATAGCCGTCCAGTTCAAGACCGTGACGCAACAGGCTGATCGCTTGCGGGGTGACCCGTCCGCGTACGCGCACGATGTATTCTTTCTCGAGATTGGCATCTGGCCCAATCACACCTTTCGCCACCGTGCCATCATCTGAGAGGATCAACAGCCCGCGCGAATCCATGTCGAGCCGACCGACGGGTGCGAGGCTGTCATTCGCTTTCACGGGCGCGCCCTTGCCGACACGATTTTCCGCCGTGAGCAAGCGGATGGCCGGAATTTGCCCCTCTTCCGGGGTCGCTGAAACATAGCCGACCGGCTTGTTCAACATCACGGTCCGTTTCGCAGCCAGTGTTTCAGACCCGGCACTTGAGAGCTTCAGCGTCTGCCCGGGCTGAATTTTCCGCCCTGCATCCTCAACCTTTTCACCATCGATATAAACCGTGCCCGATAGGATCAGCGCTTCGGCCTCACGCCTCGAACACACGCCCGACTGGGCGAGCCATTTATTCACGCGGACAGGCTCTTCGCCGGAATAGGTTTTTTCGAATGGGGTCATGGGCATTGCCGATACTCTGAGCAGCGACTGATAACAAGCATTGAAACACCGCTCATCCCGGCGAAAGCCCGGATGTCCCTCGGTCGAAACGGCCCAGATTTCGGCCTGTGCCGGGATGAGCGAGACCTCAAAATGACCCCGTCGATCACATTTTTTGTAACAATGATTCAGCCACTTGCAGACGGGTCCTGCCATCACCAATTACCCGCTGTTTAAGCAATGTGCTTCGATGCCTGGCGAGCCAGTATTTCGCTCGCACCCTTAGGACAAACGTCCATGTCTAAATCTAAAGTCGGCAAACCTTCTAAACCAGGTACGAAACCAGTTCAGTCTGTGTCTAAACCAGCTGCTGGCAAGCCTAAAAAAGGCAAATAGCGCTGCATTCGCAGTTGTTTGGTTTTGCACACCTGTGAAACTTGTCTTCAGGCTGACTGAACCGAGAAGTTTCGACCCAATTGGGTGGATGGTTTCATCCACCCTTTTTTTGTGTCAGCGACGCCCGAACAGGCGTTCGATGTCAGCAAGCTTCAGCTCCACATAGGTCGGACGACCATGATTGCACTGACCGGAATAAGGCGTTGCCTCCATCTGGCGGAGGAGCGCGTTCATCTCTTCGCCCGTCAGGCGTCGCCCGGCCCGGACGGAGCCTCGACACGCCATATTGCCCATCACCTCTTCAAAGCGTTCGCGCAGGCTGAGCCCGGCATCGTATTCGACAAAATCATCAGCCAGATCCTGCAAAAGCCCGTGGACATTCATGTTGCCGAACAAGGCTGGCGTCGCGCGAACACAGATTGCGCCGCCTCCGAAGGGTTCAATCTCGAGGCCCAACTCGAGCAATTCTTCAGAACGCGCCAGCACGCGCGCTGATTCATCTTCGGTGAGTTCGACGACTTCGGGGATCAGCAAGGCCTGACGCCGCACGCCATTGGCGGCCATATCCGCTTTCATGCGTTCATAAACCAACCGCTCATGGGCGGCGTGTTGGTCGACAATCACAATTCCATCTCGCGTCTGAGCGATGACATAGGTTCCGTGAAGCTGTGCCTTGGCAAGACCGAGCGGCAGACCTTCCACCGCCGGGGCAGACTGATCGGCCTCAACCCGCACTGAATAGGGTTCTGAAGATACAGGCGCGGCAGGCGCTTGCACCGTATCGTCTGACCGATAGACAGGCGCTTCAGCCGGCGCTTCTGAAAATCCGCCATTCAGCGCGGCGAGTGTATCAGGCTGCAAAGATGCAGGACGAGGCGCTGCTGGTGTTGGCTCGCGATAGAAGCTCGAAGCTTGCCAGAGCGACGGCCGTGGCGCCTCGATATTCACCTTGTTGAGCGCAGCCCCCGAAACCGTGGTCGAGGCGCGGTGCCCGGCATCGGCCAGCGCATGACGCAGAGAACCAATCAAAAGTCCGCGCACCAGCCCGGCATCCCGAAAGCGCACTTCTGTCTTGGCCGGGTGGACGTTAACGTCAACCGCCTCAGGATCAAGATCGACGAACAGTGCCGCCATGGGGTGACGGTCCCGCGCGAGGAAATCCTGATATGCCGCGCGGATCACACCGGTCAGCAGCTTATCTTTCACCGGACGGCCATTCACGAACAAATACTGATGCTGGGAATTGCCACGGTTCAGCGTAGGGAGCCCCGCAAACCCGGTGATGTGAACGCCTTCCTTCTCTGCGTTGATCTCCATGGCATTGTCGCGGAAATCCTTGCCCATGATGGCACCAAGCCGCGCGAGGCGCGCCTCTTCGGGGCTGCCCGGCTCCGCTTTGAGACGGAAAACAGCCCGGCCATTCTGGATCAGTTCAAACCCGACATCTGCGCGCGACATGGCGAGCCGCCGACACACATCTGAGACCGACATGGCCTCGGAACGACCGGTTTTCAGAAACTTCAGACGCGCAGGCGTCGCATAGAAGAGATCCTCGACTGTGATCACCGTGCCATGCGGGGAGAGGCTCGACCAGGCGGCTGGTTTCGCCTCGGATTTACGTCCGGCATCCACCGACAGCTCGAAAGCATCGTCGCGGGTTTCAGATCGTGACAGCAGCGTCATTCGCGCCACAGAGCCGATTGAGGGGAGTGCTTCGCCCCGGAAGCCGAGCGTTGAGATGTTCAGAAGGTCGACCCGGCCTTCGGCATCTGACGAAAGCTTGGAGGTCGCATGGCGTTCGACCGCCAGTGCCAGCTCATCAGAGTCCATCCCGCAACCATCATCGCTGACACGGAAGTAATCCCGTCCGCCATCATTGGCTTCGATGATGATGTGCCGCGCGCCTGCATCGAGTGCGTTTTCGACCAGTTCCTTGATCGCAGCCGCAGGGCGCTCCACCACCTCACCGGCCGCAATACGGTTGACGGCTTCGGGCGGAAGGAGACGGATTCCGCCTGCTCTGTTCGCGCGTGAGGGTGAGAACGAATCGTCTGCCATTCGAAAGAGGTTAATGGATTAGCCGTGCTGACGATACCGGGCGTATTCAGCGCCTACCGTTTTCCACAGGGGTTCAGAAGCTGGAGAGAAAATGTTCAAGCCCATCCACTGTCGAGAGCCAGAGCGGACTATTCCAGACCAGAACCGCGATCACCTGATAAATAAGCAATAGGCCAACTCCGAGGATTGTGGCTCTCGAGATATGCCCGAGTGTTCTCCAATCAAAGACAATGAGCGGAATGAGGAGTGCATCCAGATAGAGGTATTGCGGGATGAGAAATTTATCAGGATCAGCCATTCCAGGCAGCCAGGTCATTCTGCTGGCTGCCGCTTCGATCAGGTAAAATGTGAGCAGAAGCATGTAGCGCTTATGATACTGTGGATGTTTTCTTCGCGCCTGCCAGCCAAGAACATAGAGCAGCGGCGCAATGAAAAACGAAACGAGCTGCAGAAAGAAGATGTTATCTATCAGTCGTTCGACCGGTAGCGGCAGAGGTTTCAGAAGACCGTTCACTGAAACAAAAATCGCCGACGCCATAATGGCGAGGAAAAGCGCCACCGATAAACCACCCAGACGACAATGCAGACCTGGGTTGCGACCGGAGATCAGACTTGCCTGTGTGATGTAAAGAGCCAGCCAGCCGAACATGATGATTGCGTGCAGCCAGACATGCGCAGAAAAGTCGAACTTCCCGCCCAATAACGGCAGTACAAAGCTCGGCCCAAAACCAATGAGCGCCACCAAAAGGAACAGGACACCCATTCCCGCAAAAAAATATGTTCGTAGCATGGTTCAGTACCCCACCGTCTGAAACCATGTTCAGTATGCCACAAATCCGGCAAAAGCGCACATTTGGAAGACGCTGCGATGACAGAAAGGCACAAGACATGAAACTGACGGGTGAATGTTTCTGCGGAAACGTCAGATATGAGATCGACGGAGACGTATTTGGTGCACGCTCCTGTCATTGCTCACGTTGTCGCAAAGCGTTTAGCGCACAGGCGTCGGCCTTCGCCATGGTTAAACCTGACACTTTCCAATGGTTATCGGGCCAAGAGTTGTTGACCGACTTCGTTGGCGAACACGGTGCGGGCAAGCAATTTTGCAGCAAGTGCGGCTCCACCCTTACGGGCATCTATCAGGGGCAGGTCATGGGTATTACCCTGGGCACGCTGAATGACGACCCGGGCATCGTCCTCGATACGCATATTCACGTCGCCTCGAAGGCAAACTGGGAAGTCTTGCCGAGCGAGGGTGTCAAAACTTATGAGACCTTTCCACCGGAATGGATGAAGCCCAAAGACTGACTGATTCGATTACTCCGCTGCCTCCTCGACTGGCTCGTCTTCCGCCAGAGCGGCTTCGTAATAAGTCTGGATCTCATCCACGCCCTCAGGCTGGCCCACCACGATGAAGGTAAAATTCTCTGGCTGCAGATATTTGTCCGCGACGCGTTGAATGTCCTCAATCGTCACCGCTTCCACCATGTCATTACGGGTTGCGAAATAATCGAGGCCAAGCTCTTCCTGACGCACACCCATCATCTGGCCAGCAATCTTGGAATTTGAATCAAACCCAAGCGGGTAAGCCCCGGTAAGGTAGGATTTAGCGTCTTCCAGTTCCTTCGCCGTCGGGCCATCTGTTGCCAGCTTGTAGAGTTCGGCTTTCGTCACGCCGATAAGCTCACCAACCTTGTTGTTGACCGTCTGCGCCGAGCCCGACCAGCGACCAAGATGGTCCTGCGTCGAGAGGGACGAATAAATGCCATAGGTCAGCCCACGCTCTTCACGGATTTCGTCCATCAAACGCGCGGAGAACCCGCCACCGCCAAGAATGTAATTCGTGACATAGGCTGCAAAGAAATCCGGGTCATCACGCTTCAGACCGGGCGCAACGAACATGACGAGCGACTGCGGCTGCGGCAATTCCGTGACGATCACCTCTTCAGAAGCCGGCTTGAGAACCACTTCATCGAGCGCGCTGATCTGACTGGCTTCAGGAAGGCCCGCGAAGGTTTTTTCCATCGTGGTCTTGAGGCGCTCCGGTGAAATGTCACCAACCGCCGTTACCAGAAGGGTGTCTTTCGTCATGATGGCATCGCGCTGAGCTTTGATGTCATCCACAGTTACGGTCTGAACCGAATCCGGTGTCGCATACCGCGCATATGGGTGGTCCGGATAAAGCGCTTCATACATGGCACGCGCGGCGATTGTACCGGCGCTGGTCTCCGCTTGCTGAAGTCCGACAACCGTTTCTTCCATGCCGCGCATGAATGGCGCTTCGTCGAAACGTGTTTCGGTCAGACCGAGCTGAACCAGCTCCATCGCCTCTTCGAAATTTTCCGACAGCGTGGACATGGAGCATGAGGTCCAGTCAGACCCGGTTGAACAGCCAAAGCTCATATTGAGCTCTTCCATGCGTGTGGCAAAAGCTTTGGATTCAAGATCGCCCGCGCCCTCATTCATCATGTAGACCATGAGGTCGGTCGCGCCGTCTTTGCCTGCCGGGTCAGAGGTTTCCCCGCCCTTCCAGGCCATGTTGACAGATACGATCGGGATCGCATTTTCGGTCACCAGCCAGGCTGAATAGCCATCTTCAGTCTCAACGATCTGAATGTTTGAGAGACCTGTTTTTTCACCGGTTTCAGACGATGCAGCAGTTTCTGCTGGCGTTGGCTCAGATGCCGGTTTGGCAGGGGCTTCCTGTGAACACGCCGCAAGGCTGAGCGCCAGAACAGAAGTGAGTGAGAACAATTGCGCTTTCATATCAATTCTCCTCAAGACGCAGTAGTTTGGTTGTGACAGACGGTTTGTCCTGAATGTATTTCGCCAGTGTCTCGCGAACCTGTTCGGCCGTCACGGACTCGATTTCTTCAGGCCAGCTCGCAATGCTTTCCAGACTGTCGCCACGTGCAGCAGCGCTTCCATAAATTTGCGCCATCGCCATCTGACTATCGCGCTGGAAGATGGAGCTTGCCACCAGATTGGACTTGGCGCGCTCGAGTTCTTCTTCGGTCGGACCATTTTCAAGGAAGTCGGCCAGAACAGCATGAGAGGCCTCCGACAAAGCATCCAGCTCAGTCCCGCGTGCTGGCGACGCGCCCATGGAAAGAAGGCCCGCGCCGCGCAGATCCGTCCAGCTCCAGGCATAGGCATCAACCGCGATCTTCTGGTCTTCAACCAGCGCCTGATAGAGACGGCTCGTGCGGCCGCCACCAAGAATTTGTGTCGCGATATCAAGCGCGTGCGGCTCGAGGCCGGACTCGGGCAGACTGTAGGACGTTGCCTGCCAGTATTCGTCCCAGGTTTCCTGACGCACCTTCGGGTCGGTGTGCGTCAGTTCAACGGACTCCGCCAGCGGCGTAACCATTGGCAGGTCACGTTCGGCCAGATCGCCCTTTGGCGGAATAACGCCATAAATGTCTTCAGCCAGCGGCTGCAGCTCGGCGGCCGTGATGTCGCCAGCGACAACAAGTACCGCTTTTTCAGGCCCATACCAGAAGCCGTAAAAGTCGGTCGCATCGGTTAGAGACAGTTCAGCCACTTCGTCCATGTGACCAATAACCGGAATACCGTATGGATGGTCTGGGAAAAGCGAGGCCATCAACTGTTCAAACAGAATGGCACCGGGATTGTTCTCAATACGCTGACGGCGCTCCTCTTTCACAACGTCGCGCTCAGAAGTGAACACGTCTTCTGTGAGAATGAGGTCGGTCATGCGCTCGGCTTCCATGCGCATCATCGCTTCAAGACGATCTTTCGCGACGCGCTGGAAGTAAGCTGTATAGTCCCAACTGGTGAAGGCGTTATCCTGCCCACCATTCCGGGCAACAATCTTGGAGAACTCACCAGCCGGAATGTCGTCTGTGGCCTTGAACATCAGGTGTTCAAACAGGTGAGCGATACCCGATTTTCCAGGAAGTTCGTCCGCCGCGCCGACACGATACCAGACCATATGTGTCACAACGGGCGCACGGTGGTCAGGCAGAACGACCACTTCCATCCCGTTGGACAGTTCAAAAATCTCCGGAGCCCACTCTCCCTCTTCCGTTGCCGCCTGGGCTGGCAGCGTCAGAGGTAAGCTCAGCGGAAGGGCCAGTGAGAGCGCCCCTGCGAGCGCCAGCTTTCTGAGGGTTCGCATGATAGGGGCTCCAATCATAATGTCTTTAAGGTGGCGAGCGAGACGCAAGTCCTAAGTACCCGGCAGTTTAAACCCACCGGCATTTTTGCGAATGATGACAGGGTCACCACCTGTCGCATTTTGGACGGTTTCGAGATCGCGGAGACGCTGAGCCTCAGCTTCTGCATCGAGAGGCGTTCCGTTCTCATCACTGGACGAGTCGCCGAAATTCAGAACCTTGCCAACGAAACTGGAATTCTTACGGATGATCTGTCCGCTGTCATAATCGACAGCCGTGCGGACAGAATAGTCAGCCGCCGTCGCACCAGCAGCAGCGATCAAAGCGCGCTCACCTGCGGA
>NZUJ01000089.1 GCA_002701295.1 Ponticaulis sp.
TAACAAGGTCACCATCACCAGGATCAACCCGGTCACGAAGTTGTCCATGATCGAATTGATATTGCCTTCAAATACGACAGATGCGTCATCCCACAGTGTGAGTGAAATTCCGTCCGGCAGGTTGCCATCTGCGTTAGCAAGATAGTCACGAATGCTGGCTGCCATGGAGACAACATTCATGTGCGGGCCGGACATAATCTGAACTAGAATAGCGCGCTCACCGTTGACCGTCGCCATCAGGTCCGTTTGCTCAAACCCGTCAATCACATTGGCGATATCGCCAACTCGGATCACAGCACCGTTCGGCTGCTGTTTGACGATGATCTGTTCAAACTGTTCCTGAGAATCTGCCTGCGCGCGCGTTCCGAGCTGAACAGTACCGCCATCACTTCGAATAACGCCTGCTGACGAATTGAACGACGTTGAACGCACCGCGCTCGCAACCTCGGAAAGCGTCAGTCCATATCGGCGCAGCGTATCTTCAGAAACTTCGATGGAAATCTCTTCATTCCGTACGCCAAACAATTCCACAGCTGGAACGCCGCCGAGAAGCGAAATTTCTCGCCGGACTTTTTCCGCGTAACGCTTCAATTCTTTCTCAGTTACGCTTTCATCACCGGTGACGGCAATCCGCATGACTTCATCCTGGCTCCGGAAGAGCTGGACCTGCGCCGGCTCAGCAGCCTGCGGGAACGTGCTGATAGAATCGATCTCGCGTTTGATATCCTGAAGGAAGGCGTCTTTGTCGATGTCCATGCGGCCCTGCACGAACAGAAGCGCCTGACTTTCAGCTGCAATCGCCTGCATTTCCTCAATGCCTTCGACCCGGCTCACGGCCTCTTCGAGACGAACAACCAGCTGTTCTTCGACATCCTGAGGAGACGCACCAAGCCAGACGACAGAAATCCGCGCGCCAGGAATCTCGACATAGGGATTCAGTTCGCGGTCCATGCGCAGGAATGAGATCACCCCGGCAATGAGGATAGCGATCATCAGAAGGTTGGCGGCGACCGGGTTGGAGGCCCACCATCTAACCACACCATTCATCTGATCAATCCTCCCGCTGGGTTGTTTCAGCCGATGCGATCAGCTGTTGTGAAATGACTTTTGACGGGTCATCAACTGGTTTGACTTCCATGCCGTCAGCAGGACTGCGAACCGGCGAAGTGATGACGCGATCACCGTTGCTCAACCCGGTTTGAATGAGTGCACGCTCGCGATCAGAAGACGCCACATCGACACTGACGATCCGGAGTTTGCGCTCATCATCAACGACATAGACCTTATCGGTGCCGCGCAGCGCGGTTCGAGGAACAGAGACAAGCATTTCGGCTTCAGGTCCCTCGATTTCTGCAGAAACGTAAAGGCCTGTCGCGAGCGGAATGCCGTTATCAGCACCTGCACCAAACGGGTCCTTCACCTCTACATAAGCGAACAGAACACGCGTATCCGGATCAAATCCCGACGCTGTGCGAACAATATCGCCTTTCCAGTTTCGAACCTGTCCGGCGACAACCGCCGACAACTGGACCTCTGGTCCGGTCTTAGCTGCATAGCCGATCGGCAGTTCCAGGATATCGAGATCATTGTCTGTCAGAGCAATCGGAATCTCGACCACATCGGTTGAAAACATCCGCGCGAGCGCTGTGCCCGGGCCGACATAACCACCAAGGTCGACAGACTTGTTTACGACACGGCCATCAAATGGTGCCCGAATGACGGTTTTGGAAAGTTGAAGGCGCGCTTCATCAAGTGCCGCGTTTGCGGATGACAACTGCGCCTGAGCTTCGGCAACCTGTGGCTCTCGCAACGCAAGGCCCGACACATTGTCGATGCCGAGCGCTTCAGCTTCAATTCGAGCACTTTCGGCTTCAGACTTTTGTCTGCGGAGATTGGTCTCCGCTTGTGCGACGGCTGCACTCGCCTGAACGACCCGGAGTTCAAAATCTCGCGCATCAAGACGGAGAAGAACGTCCCCTTTCCGGAAGTGCCCACCTGCTACAAAAGAAGGAGAAACATATGAAATGCGTCCGCTAACCTCTGGTGCGAGCGTCACTTCGGAACGAGCTCGGACCTCTCCCTGAGATCGAACGCTGAGAGCCACCGAAACGTCCTCAGCCGTGGCGACGACCACGGGAAGAGCCTCAACAACTTCTTCTTTTTCTTCAGGCTGGGGCGCCATGGCAGACATGCTCCCCATCATCACAAACGTGCCAGCCACAACCAAGGCAGGCACACCAAAAACGAGTCCGCGTTTAATCATGAGACCGAGTTTGGATCCCTGATTTTTAGCTATCGGTGCGTCAGCCATATGAAATCCTTTAGTCTTAACCCGGGCCAGTCCGGCCCCCAACAACAGGATCCACATACCCATGAACTTATCGTTTTTCAATATTTCTTTTTTGTTTTTCGCTACTTTTTAGTCGATTATCATTATTGTTGAACTCAAAAAACCGCATTTAGGCAGACAGCTGCTCTGCCAAATTCAAAATAAATTCAATGACTAAGCTGCCCGATCTTCATTCTGAGCTTGGTCTGAAAACTCAGACGTTACGCATTTTGGAAGAAACGGCATTGCTCAGCAGTCTCAATACGAATAGCCCTTGATAAAATCGTTCTGGAGAAAACATGCGTCTACACCTGTCGACCTGGCCCGAAGTCGAAACCTATCTGAATCGCTCCCGAACGATCCTGATTCCCATTGGTTCAACCGAGCAGCACGGCCCCAATGGCCTTGTTGGGACGGATGCGCTGTGTCCTGAAATAATCGCAAGTGCGACAGAAGATCTGACAGATATGCTCGTTGGACCGACATTCTCGGTTGGTATCGCGCAGCACCATCTTGGATTTGCCGGCAGTATGACATTGCGACCATCAACCATGATTGCTGTCATGAAAGACTGGACCGACTCACTCATTCGTCACGGGTTTGAGCGTATTTTCTGGCTCAACGGACATGGTGGAAATGTTGCGACCATTCAGGCTGCATTCGCGGAAATCTACTCTGAACGAAGCCTTGCGCCGCCTTCAAACACAAAACCGAATGATCTTCGCCTGAAGTCCATGAACTGGTGGGAGCTGCCAAGCGTCATGGATGTTTGTCGCCGCGAATTTCCGACAGGTGATGGCATGCACGCCACCGCATCCGAAGTCGCGGTCACATATGCCGGATACCCGGATCAGGTCCGTTCAGTTGAAATGTCGCCAAAAATTGCACCAGTGGGCGGTTTCCGCGATGCCGACGATTACCGCTCGCGTTTTCCCGATGGCCGGATTGGCTCCGACCCGTCACAAGCAACTGTCGAAAAGGGCAAAACCATCATCGCAGCAGCAGCCAATTCACTGGCCGACACCTTCCGACGCTTCGCAGACGAAGCCTAGCGATAGTGGGTGAGAACATCATCGACTGCCCGCTCAAGATCTTTGAGCGTCGATAGTCCGGAAACAACGCTGCAGTGAGGAAAATAGCGCAGCATCTCGCTATCTCCGGACCCCCAAAGCGCTCGGGATTCTGGGTTCAACCAGACCGTCCGCTTGGCTCTTGCCGTTGCTTCTTCAAACAGATCCAGTCGTGGGTCGCCGTGGTTTGAACGCGCATCACCCAGAATGATCAAGGTGGTTTTTCGATCAATCAGAGACCAGTGGTCGACAAATAAATCTGACAAAGCCTGACCGTAATCAGTCGACCCCCAACCTGCCTCATGCATCACCTTTTCCATGGCCTGCTCAAATCCGTCGAGACTTGTATCGAGAATCTCTCCGACATCCTTCAATCGAGCCGAAAAGGCGAACGTGTGCAGGTCTTTCACAACATCCTGCATGCAGTAGAGAAACAAGAGGAGAAAACGCACATACCGCGCGACTGAATTGGAGACATCGCAGATCAAAATGATCTTCGGGCGATCTTTCTTTTTCTGGCGCCAGTGGACGTCAAAAGGCACGCCATCCCGACCCGCATTTGCCCGTAACGTTCTCCGCAAGTCGATCTGCCCGCGATTCTTCCGACGGCGGCGCCGCGAGTGTTTGGTTGCCAGACGTCTTGCAAGCTTCTCAACGAGTGGCTTCATCCGATTTAGGTCAGAAACATCCATTTCGTTGATGCGCTTCTTCGAAAGAAAATCCTCCCGAAACTGCTGGGTCGCCCCTTCACCATAGATGTCGAACTGCGTTCGGGCATATTCGAGAGCGCGGGTCGTCATGTTTTTGCGGGCATCAATCATGACCTCCGCATCCGCGTCACCTTCTGGCGAATGGTCCTGAAGGCGCTCCAAAAGCGTCGTCTCCATTTCCTCAACGCCCATGGCTTTCAGCATTTTCTGCGAATAATAGCCGACCTGAGTTGAAAACCGGATATCTTCCAATCCGACTTCCTGACCAGCCCTCGCCAGCGCCGCATCAATAGCAGCATCGTCACCGGAAGTCGCCAGATCCAGAAACCCGTCATAACCATCTTCGGATCCGGATTCGTTGTCATCCTTGGTCGATGTCTCACTGTCAGCCGCTTTCGATTGTCCCTGACTAAAATAGAGATCGAACAATCGGTCATAAGCCTGCTTTTCACGATTAGACTTGGCCAGCACGGCTCGAAGCGATGTCTTGAGAACCGATTTATCCGAATAGCCGATCAGTTTGACGACCTGAACAGCGTCCAGCGTTTCGCCTGTCGACACACGGACATCCGCAGAGCGCAGCGCCCTCACAAAGTTTGTCAGGGTCCGTTCAGCACTCATGAAAGATTGGGATAGCCTGAAGGCAAACGCGAGTCATCTGAGGCATTCGCCGCCTTGCGTACCATCTGGCCAAGGCCAGTACTGACGGAAGAAATATCGCTTTCATGCTTCAACAGCACTGTCAGCGTCTGGCGTACGATAGACTCATCGAGCGAACTCGCATGAAGCAAAACCAGAGTGCGCGCCCAATCGACTGTCTCAGAAATCGATGGTCGCTTTTTCAGGTCTTTGTCGCGCAGGTCCTGCACGAACGCCACCAGCTGTTTGAGAAGATCATCTTCAACACCTGGAACTCTTGCCTTGACGATCTGACGCTCTCGCTCTGCATCCGGAAAATCAATGAACAGGTGCAGACAACGTCGCTTGAGCGCATCACCCAGTTCGCGGATGTTGTTCGAAGTAAGAATGACAATCGGCGGAACATTAGCCTTGATTGTCCCGAGTTCAGGCACGGTCACCTGATAGTCAGACAAAACTTCGAGCAGAAATGCCTCGAACTCCTCATCTGACTTGTCGATCTCATCAACCAACAGCACAGAGCCCGCATCCTGCTCCATCGCCCGAAGTAGCGGACGCGGCTCCAGAAACTGGTGGGAGTAAAACAAATCCTCAAAGGTCGAGAGCTTCGAGGTCAGCTCTGATATGGAACGGCCCTGACCGACAATGTCATCAAGCCTGTCTTTCAAAACCTGCGTATAGAGTAGCTGTTTGCCGTACTGCCATTCGTAAAGCGCCTTGCTTTCATCGAGCCCCTCATAACATTGAAGGCGTTCCACAGGCACATCGAGACACCGCCCGAGTGACTGCGCCAGGTCGGTTTTGCCAACGCCTGCGGGGCCTTCGATCAGAACGGGTTTGCGGAGATTGATGGCCAGATAGATGACCATGGCGATATCGGCATTTGCAATATAACCGACTGACGCCAAAGCCTTCGTGATGGCTTCTGGCGATGATAGCGCGCCATAATGCGCAGCTGCAGCGTTCTCTGTATCTGACATGACAAACTGCCTAAGCGGACGCGAAACGAAGCGCAAGCGAAAGCCTGAACCCCATTTCGAAATTGTTGCTGACGTCTGCCCTGATTTAATGTTAGTTTCATACAATAAACAAATTAAATGGGGGGAACCGTGCTCAATCGCACTCTTCTATCTATCTGCGTTGCAGGTCTGGTATCAGCCTGCGCCACCACTCAATCCGTTCAGATTCCGGAATCGCCATTCTCCGAGCGCCTCGCCGAACCAAGGCTAGTGCCAGTCACCCCTGGCGACCCATCGCTGACAGACGCTCAGGTCGAAATGCTGGAATCCAGACCTGACTTCAACATCTACAAAACCCTTGCCCACCATCCGGAACTTTACGCGCGCTGGTCGCCGCTGGGACGGATACTACTAAACGGGTCGACACTCGAAGCTCGCCATCGCGAGATCGTCATGCTCCGCATGGGCTGGCTATGTCAGGCACCATATGAATGGTCTCAGCATGCGCGGATCGCTCGCGACGATGTCGGTTTCACAGAAGAAGAAATCCGGAATATCGCTGTTGGCCAATCTGCAGCCGGATGGAACGATACCGAACGCACCCTCATCCAGCTGGTTGATGATCTGCGCTATAAAGCGACGATTTCAGACGACACCTGGGCGGAGCTCAAAGCGGAGTTCACCGATCAGGAAATCATGGATCTGCTCTTCACTGCGGCGCAGTATCAACTCGTCTCCATGGCTTTGAATTCTCTTGGAGTTCAGCTCGATCCGGTACTCGATCTTTATCTGCCGACCGACCTTCCGGCACCGGCACTCGCCACGCCTGCAGCGGATTCCCCGCAAACAATTGAACGCCTGCCACGGCTGAACCCGGACGAGATGACGCCCGAACAATTTGCGGCCGTTGAGCACCTGATCCGTGAAGATGGATCGCTCGCGAACATCTACGCCGTTCTTGCCAATCATCCAGTTCTGTTCGGACCACGATATGACTTCGGATCTTATATCAAGTCAGAGACCAGTCTTTCTCCCCGCATCCGCGAACTCCTCATTCTTCGAACCGCCGTGTTGATGAACGCTGACTATGAGTGGGCTCATCACGTACCTATCGCCAAAGATGCAGGTCTCACTGATGAAGAAATCGCTGCCGTTCTCGTTGGGCCGACTGCCGACATCTGGTCCACTGATGAACGGTTTATCCTTCAGGCTGCTGATGACCTGCGACGCGAAGCCTTTATCACAGATGCGGTCTGGGCAGGCCTCAAGGCATCACACTCAGACAAACAGCTCGTGGAGTTGATTTACACAGTGGGCGGCTACTCAATGACAGCGCTCGCCCTGAATGCCTTTGATGTTCCGATCGACGACGGTTTGGCTGGCCTCCCAGAGGGAGCAATCCAATGACCCTCTCCAAGACAACACTAGCCAGCCTTGGCGCTGTCTTGATGGTCGCCGCATGTGGCTCAATGAAGCCCGAAAGCAATCGTCAGGCAGAAGTCGCACCATCTGATTCCGTAGAAAACGGAGAATGGCTCACCTGGGGCGGCGATGCTGGGTTTCAGCGTTTTTCACCGCTGGATGAAATCAACGCTTCAAATGCTCAGGACGTGAAACCGGTTTGGCGCTGGAAAGCGCCGCCCTGGGAAACACGACTGGATACCAACCTCAAGGCGACACCGCTCTACATTGATGGCGTTCTTTATGCGCCCGCTGGTGTGAATCAGGTTTATGCGCTTGATCCGGCTACCGGAGAGACGATCTGGGAATTCAATCCGGTTCCACAGGTCATCAGAGGCCGTAGCGAAGGAATCTCAAGCCGTGCTGTCGCCTACTGGACAGATGGCAATGAGAAACGCCTGTTCCACAACACGCGCGATGGTCGCCTGATCAGTATTGATGCCCAGACCGGACTTGCAGATCCTGACTTCGGCAAAAGTGGTCAGATCTATCTTCGGGAAAACCTCAAACCGGATGGGTCCGTCGCGCCTTTTGTTGGCTCATCATCTCCTCCGGCTGTCGTGGGGGATGTCGTCATCGCGCAGGTCGTCGCGGACATCACCTCTGCGAACATGGAAGCAACGCCCGGGCATATCCGCGGTTTCGATGTCCGGACAGGTGAGCTCCTCTGGACCTTCCACACAATTCCCCAACCAGGCGAATTCGGGAATGAGACATGGGAAGATGGCAGCTGGGCCTATACTGGCAATACTGGCGTCTGGTCCATGATGAGTGTCGATACAGAACGCGGCTATGTCTATCTGCCTGTCGAAGCACCCAGCCATGATTTTTATGGCGGCCATCGCAAAGGGGATAACCTATTCAGTCAGTCACTGGTCTGCCTCGATGGGAAAACCGGCGAACGGGTCTGGCACTTTCAGCTGATCCACCACGGCGTGTGGGACTATGATCCACCTGCGGCACCCATCTTGCATGATATCGTCATAGATGGCGAAACAATTCCGGCGGTCACGCAAATCACCAAACAGGGTATGAGTTTCGTCTTTAACAGGGAGACCGGCGAACCGGTCTGGCCAATCGAAGAACGTGCCGTCCCTCAATCGGATGTTCCCGGCGAAGAAACCTCACCAACACAGCCCTTCCCGACCAAACCCGAATACTATGTTCAGCAAGGCTACTCGGAAGAGATGCTGATCGACTTCACCCCCGAGCTTCGGGCCGAGGCTCTGCAGATAGCTGAAAACTATGTTCGTGGCCCGATGTACACGCCACCTACGCCAATCGTGGAAGGCGGTACGCAGGGAACATGGGTGCAGCCAAGTTATGGTGGCGGCGGCAACTGGAATGGCGGCGCGTTTGATCCGACGACCGGCCTCATGTTTGTTCCAAACCGATATAGCGCCTTTGTCGCTTCACTCGGCAAAGCCGATCCTGAACTTACCAACTGGGACTATTTGCGCATGCCGACAGGGCGGGTTCCCGGCCCTGAGGGATTGCCAATCCTCAAGCCACCCTACAGTTTTGTTACAGCGACCGATATGAATGTTGGCGATCACGTCTGGACTCAGCCGATTGGTGGCGCACCAGACTGGATCCGAAACCACCCTGCACTTCAGGGACTGGATTTGGACTTCGACAGTTTCGGGCAGCCATTTGTCAGGCCGAGCCCTCTTGTCACCTCATCTTTGATGTTCATGGCGGAATCCGGCAATTTGTCCGGCGATCCGGGCGGCCCGCTCTTCCGGGCCTATGATAAGACGTCAGGCAATGTGGTCGCAGAAATCGAATTGCCGGAACGAGCGTCAGGTGCGCCGATGACCTACGAACACAATGGCCGCCAGTACATCATCATTGCTGTCGCGACTGCAGAGCATCCTGCAGAACTTGTCGCGCTTTCTGTGCCGCGTGACACGGATACAGGCGTCATTTTCTCAGAGGCAACGAATTCGGCCATACTCAAAACGGCGGCTGATGACGGTTTGGAGTCCCTGTCTGACGAGCAGGTCGTTCAGGCAAAAATGATCTATGCGAATAGCTGTTCGATCTGTCACGGCCCCACTGGAGATGGCGTTTCTGGCGTTGCACCAGGCGTCAAAGAACTTCGAGATCTCGCGTCAATCCGCACACGGATTGCAGAGGGCGGCATCGAAATGCCCGCCATGGCAAGCATGCTCGATGAAGGAGAGCTTGACCTGATCTCCCTTTACGTTGCGGCAGGCCTGCCGGATGCGAGCAATTGAATTTGTTCAGCTGATTAAACCCTGGCGAACCCGGGCAAGAACCCACTTTTCAAACCCGGTTTCGCCCCATACAACCACTTCCAAGTAAAGATGCACTCGAGGGAGAACAAAATGGCAGACACCAATGAATCCATGCCAAAGCTGGATACACACTCGCCAGAAATGAACGATCTTCGTATGTCTGACGCTGCGCGTCCGCTCTACGAACACGTTAAAAGCTTCATTGCTGAAGTCGTCGAACCGATGAGTGTCGAGTTTCACCGTCTGGGCGAAGGCAAAGAAAACCCATGGTCTTATGCCCCGGGTCAGCTGGAAGCACTGGAAGCCGCCAAAGACGAAGCCAAAAAGCAGGGTTTGTGGAACTTCTTCCTTCCGGACGCTCATACTGGTGAAGGCCTTAAAAACCTCGACTACGCATATATCGCTGCCGAGCTCGGAAAAAACCCGCTCGCTTCCGAGACCATGAACTGCGCCGCACCGGATACGGGAAACATGGAAGTTCTCGAGCGCGTAGGGACACCAGCCCAGAAAGAACAATGGCTGAAGCCGCTTCTTGAAGGCAAAATCCGTTCGGCTTTCGCGATGACTGAACCCAATATGGCGTCTTCAGATGCTCGCAACATCTCCATGACCGCCGTTCTCGAAGGCGATGAGTGGGTCATCAACGGCGAGAAATATTATATTTCGGGTGCAGGCGACCCGCGTTGCCGCGTCATGATCACTATGGTGAAAACCTCACCTGACGCCGAACCACACAAGCAGCAGTCTCAAATCCTGGTGCCACTGCCTCACCCGGGCGTGACGATCGTCGACGGCATGAAAGTCTTTGGGGATTATGATGCCCCGCACGGCCACATGCACATTAAGTTCGACAATGTTCGCGTTCCAAAAGAGAATATGCTTCTCGGCGAAGGTCGCGGGTTCGAAATTTCACAGCTCCGCCTCGGCCCGGGCCGTATTCACCACTGCATGCGATCTCTTGGCGCTGCAGAGCGCGCCCTCGACCTGATGGTGCGTCGCGGCCTCACGCGTACAGCTTTCGGCCAGCCTCTGACGAAACTCGGTGGCAACCGCGAGAAAATCTCCCGCGCACGCATTGAGATTGAAGCCATGCGCATGATGGTCCTGAAAGCGGCCAAAGCAATGGATGTCCTCGGCAATAAAGAAGCCCGTGTCTGGATTTCGATGGTGAAAGCCATGGTTCCGGAGAAGGTCTGCAACATCATTGATGATGCCATTCAGATGCACGGCGCAACCGGTGTCTCTCAGTGGAGTCCCCTGTCTCGCATGTATGCGCAACAGCGCACGCTCCGCCTCGCGGACGGGCCAGACGAAGTGCACCACATGGTTGTCGGACGCCACGAAGAGCGCAAATACACGGGCAGTGAGGACCTCGAAGATCCGGTCTTCGCCTCAGTCTGGCGCAAATAGTCGAACACTTAGCGAGCGGCCCAAAAGGCCGCTCGTTTTTGATCACACAGATTATTTTTCTTCACGAACAAGCGAACAGACTGGTATCGTGCTTCGGGACGCTTTAAATCCGGAAGCATGGTATCGATGAATTCAGATTTCGCCTCCCACCCTCTGGACGTGCTGCAACGTGCGCTCGAATGGCAATCTGAAGGTCATGCTTTCGCCATCGCTTTCATCACATCCACAGAAGGTGGCGGCGTCAGAGATGCCGGGTCCATTATGGCGATCAGGGCTGATGGACGGTTCTGCGGCTATCTTTCCGGCGGATGTATCGACGCCGACATCGTCGCACAAGCTCAGTCAGCGGTAGAAACCAACCGCTCAAAGCAGTTGAGGTATGGCGTCGGATCTCCTTTTGTTGACCTTCCTCTGCCTTGTGGAGGCTCGATTGACATCCGCATAATTCCAGAGCCGGACGTTCAAACGATTTCCGAATGGAAGAATGCGCTGTCCATGCGAGCAGACGCCAGCATCTCCATTTCTGCTTCTGGTGAGATACAATTCGGCGCCTCTGAAGAATGCGCCTTCACCTTTTCCTATCGCCCAAAATTGCGATTGAGAATTGCCGGACGCGGCGCCGATTGCCTCATGCTGGCCCAACTTAGTCAGGATGCTGGATACGATGTCTGCCTTCAGCTGCCTGACGAAGAAGACATCCGATCAGCCAAATCGCTCGGGCTCACAAACGTTCAGCACCTGAAACAGGTTTCAGCGCTTCCGGAAACTGACGACGACGCGCACACTGCGTTTGTCCTGATGTTTCATGACCGCCACTGGGAAGCTCCACTGCTTACGCAAGCTCTGAACGGCCCTGCATTCTATGTCGGCGCCGTAGGAAGCCAGCGCACGCATGACAAACGTAAGATCGATCTGAAACTCGAAGGCATTTCAGAACAGCAAATAGATCGGATACACGCACCGATTGGCCTTCTGCCTGCGGCGAGAAACTCTTCAACTCTTGCCGTTTCGGTGCTGTCAGAGATTCTGTCAGGATTTGAAGCTTCGCGACCGACGCCATTTGATCGATCCGGAGCACTTCTTCTAGCCGCGGGGGCGTCTTCTCGGTTTGAAGGCGGCGATAAACTGCTGAGCCGACTGGGTCAGAAGTCGGTTCTGGCGAATATTTCAGACCGTCTGGCCGCGTTCCCGCTTCGAACGCGTCTCATGATATCAGCGCCTCACCACAGCGCCCGAAGAGATGAAGTCTCTCCGGCCAAATGGAACCATGTTCAAAATACGCAAGCCGCTGACGGGCTTTCGACGTCCCTTCGAACAGGTATTCAGGCTCTAGGCTGCGACCCCGACATTGATACCATTCTCGTTTGCCTTGGCGACATGCCGCTCATTCCAGCAGATCACTTCAGAGCGTTGTATTCCGCTATGACGCCTGATACCGAAGCTGTGATGACCGTTAGCAATGGACAGTTGATGCCTCCGGCCTTGTTTGCACGGAGCACGTTTGCAAAGCTCGAAGCCCTTACTGGCGATGAGGGCGCCGGCAAGTTGTTCAATTCTCTGATCAACACCGAAACCGTTCCTCTCGACGACAGATATGCGAGAGACATCGACACACGCAGCGACTTGGAAACATCCGAGGTGATCCATGGCTGATGGACATACGACCTCCTCGCCATCCACTGCACCTCTGGTCGATCGGTTCGGTCGCCATGTGACCTATCTACGGATGTCAGTGACAGATCGGTGCGATCTTCGCTGCACATACTGCATGTCAGAGCGCATGACCTTCATGCCAAAGAAAGAGCTGCTGAGCTTTGAAGAACTCGAACAGATCGCCGACGCCTTTATTGAGCGTGGCGTCAAGAAAATCCGCATTTCCGGCGGCGAACCTCTCGTCCGAAGAGATATTCTGACCATTTTTCAAAAGCTCGGAAGCAAGCTGGGCTCAGGGCTCGAAACGCTGTCCATGACAACGAATGCGACGCTTTTGGACAAGTATGCAGCGCCACTTGCGGATGCCGGCCTTCACAGCGTCAATGTTTCGATAGACTCACTGACACCGGATCGCTTCCACGCGATAACGCGGCGAGGTAATCTGGATCAGGTGCTTCGTGGCATCCAGGCTGCGAAGCAAGCAGGACTGAAGGTCAAACTCAACACCGTGGTTCTAAAAGACCAGAACGTTGACGAGCTGCCAGACATGATTTCCTGGGCACATGATCAGGGCTTTGACATGACGCTGATCGAAGTGATGCCTCTTGGTGAAACAGGTGAAGATCGTTTCGATCAATACATCCCTTTGCCTGAAGTCCGGGACAGGCTTGAACAGAAATGGACTCTCGAAGACCTCACGCCAACAGGTGAAATCGGTGGTCCAGCACGCTATACCCGCGTTCGTGAAACCAGCGGCAAACTCGGCTTCATTACACCGCTCACCAATAACTTCTGCGCCGGGTGCAATCGTGTTCGTGTCACGTGCACAGGCCGGATCTATATGTGCCTCGGGCAGAATGACTGCGTGGATCTGCGCGAAATTCTGCGATCATCAGACACACCGGGGCAAGACCTGAACCGTGCGCTGGATGATGCGCTTTTCCATAAGCCTGAACGACATGAGTTCGACATCAGCGAGCCAGAATCCCGCCCTGCACTTCCGCGCCACATGTCAGTCACAGGCGGATAACAGCCATGCTTGAACTTCTCTATTTTGGAAAACTTGGTGATGTGACAGGCAAAACGTCTGAGCAAATCGAGTTGCCACCGTCGGTTCCGGATCTGAATTCGCTCAGACAGTGGATCGATGAACGTTTTGAAGCCGACGGCATATTTCTAGAGCCAACAGTTCGCATCGCGGTCGATAATGAGATCAAGTCGAACGACTTTAAGATTTCAAACGCTCGCGAAATTGCATTCCTGCCGCCCGTAGGTGGTGGATGACGATTGAGGTCATAGTCAGCAAAGACCCGTTTGACGCCGGTCTGTTATTGTCTGAATTCACCAAAACCGCTGATCAGGCTGGTGGTATTGTCAGTTTTTCTGGCCAGGTACGCCCCAAAGCCAATCAGGAAGACGTCTCAGCACTGGTTCTCCAATCCTATGAGCCCATGACCACAGAGGGCATCAGGGCGCGGGCTGTTGATGCTCAAAAGCGCTGGCCACTCGATCAAATTCTCATTCGCCATCGGATTGGTTTAATCTCAACAGGCGAAACCATCGTGTTTGTGGCAACCGCCTCCGCACACAGACGTGCCGCGTTCGAGGCAGCAGATTTCCTGATGGACTATCTTAAAACCGAAGCGGTTTTCTGGAAGAAGGAAGTCACGGAATCGGGCGAGCACTGGATTGAACCTCGCAAAGAGGACTATCAGGACGGCGAACGCTGGAACGTTGACTAAACCGCGAGGCAAGAATGGCTGGAATTGACGAAACGCTGGAATTCAAACCGGTCAGAATAGCTGTTCTGGTCGTGAGTGATACGCGAACTCTGGAAACCGATACATCAGGCCAGACTCTCGTAGACCGCATTTCAGACGCAGGTCACGTCGTGGCGGACCGGCAGATCGTCAAAGATGACAAGGCAACAGTCCGCCGCGTCGTTCAGGGGTGGATCGATGATGACCAGATCGATGCGGTCATTACCAGCGGCGGCACAGGCCTGACAGGGCGCGATATAACTGTGGAAGCCCTGACCCCACTTTTTGAGAAAATCATTGATGGCTTTTCGGTCGTCTTTCACAAGGTGAGCTTCGACACGATTGGTCTGTCCACACTCCAATCACGCGCGTTTGCTGGCGTTGCGAATGGCACATTCATTTTCTGTCTGCCTGGCTCAACCGGTGCCGTGAAAGACGGATGGGACAAAATTCTGGCTTACCAGCTCGATAGTCGTCATCGCCCGTGTAACTTCGTCGACATCATGCCACGCCTGTTGGAGCAATAGCATGTCAGACCTGACACATATCGGACCTGACGGTCGCGCCCGGATGGTAGATGTCACCGATAAGGACTCCACTCACCGAGTCGCTGTTGCACAAGGGCGTTTGAAGGTTTCGCCTGAAACATTCAGGCTCGCCGTATCCCGCGACACAAAAAAAGGTGACCCTCTCGCAATTTCCGAGCTTGCCGGAATTATGGGAAGCAAGAAAACGTCTGACTTGATCCCGCTTTGCCACCCGCTGCCAATAACGGGCGTTACGGTGGATATCGAACCAGAAGAGACGGCTTCAGCGTTGAACGTGACAGCGCGCGTCAAGACAACCGGCAAAACCGGCGTTGAAATGGAAGCGCTGACAGCCGTCTCTGTTGCCTGCCTCACGCTTTACGACATGCTGAAAGCAATCGACAAATCCATGGTGATTGAGAGCATTGAACTCGTCGAAAAGTCAGGCGGACGGTCCGGCGATTTCCGCAAGGCAGACAAATAACGATATGATCAGCGTTGATGAAGCACTGAGACTCCTGAGAGCGAACTGCCCAGCTGTTCAGACCGAAGTGATCGCGGTTGATCATGCCGTCGGAAGAACACTCGCTGAACCCGTCATCGCAAACATCTCTATGCCGCGCGCGAACATGTCAGCAATGGATGGCTACGCCGTCCGCCTCGGCGACGTTCAAACGGTCGGCAGTGCTCTTCAGGTGATAGGAGAGGCGCCTGCCGGGCACCCATTTCCTGGCAAAGTATCTTCGGGCAAAGCCGTACGCATCTTCACGGGAAGTCAAATTCCTGAAGGTGCAGATCACGTGGTCATACAGGAAAACACGACCCGAACGGGCGAGACGGTCGTGATCAACACCGCGTCAGAGCGCGCCGCGAATATTCGCAGAGAAGGCCTCGATTTTTCAGAAGGCGATTGTCTGATTGCCGCAGAATACACACTTCAGGCCGTAGATTTGTCGCTGATTGCGGCGGCCAATCACGCTCAGGTGTCCGCAATCAAGCGTCCTGTCGTCGGAATTCTCGCAAATGGTGACGAACTAAAGCCTCCCGGAAGCGACCTTCTACCCGGCCAGATCGTAAACTCAAATGCGATCGGTCTGGCGGCACTTGTTCGTGCCTGGGGTGGCGAACCGGTCAATCTCGGCATCGCCAGCGACAGCACAGCCTCGATTGTCGAGCACATTCACCGTCGTGACGATATCGACATTTACCTGCCAGTTGGTGGTGCATCAGTCGGCGATCATGATCATATGAAATCGGCTTTTCTGAGTGAGGGGTTTGAGCCAGTTTTCAATAAGGTCGCCGTAAAACCAGGGAAACCAACCTGGTTCAGCCGACGCGGCAATCAACTTGTCCTCGGCCTCCCCGGAAATCCGGCTTCAGCACTTGTCTGCAGTTTTCTGTTTCTGAAGCCGCTGCTGAATCCGGCAGATAGCCCTCTCTGGTATACTCTACGACTAGAAGAGGACCTGCCCGCAAACGGTGGTCGAGAATCATTTCTGAGAGCAGAACTCGTCATGTCAGAAGATGGCCGCATCAGCGTGCGGCCAGCATCA